>NZ_PTFE01000031.1:0-80517 GCF_002936975.1 Bradyrhizobium sp. AC87j1 | reverse complement strand
GGTGTCTCCGGATGCAGCGCCCGAGCAGGCGCCGGTTAACGTGCCGCTACCGGGCCAGGATCCGCGCCGCGCGCCGCCAAAGCCGAAAGCCGCGCCGTTGCCAAAGGCCCCGCAGGCCGCGCCCGCCGCGCCAAGCCCGCCGCTCGCCCAACAGCTTGCGCCGCTGCCGCCGGCCATCGACGTGAAGCCCGCCCCGGGTCCGCCGCCCGCCAAGCCCAAGCCGAAGCCGCCGCTGGTCCTGACGCCGCAGAATCCGTAAGGGCGACTTGGTTCAGCGAGATGACCCACGGGCTCGGAGCAACCTCTCCCGCAAGCGGGAGAGGGAGCGCACCTCCCGGGCAGCACCTTCCGCGCCCGTAAACCGATTCCCTCGCATTTGAATGAATTTTGCCCGGCAAAACTGATTTGCCGATTTTACCGAATTCTCGCGTTTGATCTCTAGCGTCAGTTCCCAGAGGAATCCGGTGTCCCGCCACGAGCGGCGGGGCGGCGCGTCAAAAGAACTGCCAAGAATTACTCGCCAAGAACTGGGGTTATCGAGATGAACGGGGCGAAAACGCTTCTACAGGATCTGGACGACGCGATCGCGCGCGGCACTGACGAGAGCCGGGCGAAGGCCTTGTGGCATGCGACCGACATTCTGATCACCGGCCGCTACAGCGACGACGAGATCAGCATGTTCGGCGAGGTCATCGGGCGGCTCGCCGACGAGATCGAGGTCGCTGCGCGGGCGCAGCTCTCGGAGCTGATGTCGGCGTGCGATCACGCTCCGCTCAACGTCATCGAAAAGCTGGCGCTCGACGACGAGATCGAGGTCGCCGGTCCCGTGCTGCGCGACTCCACTCGTCTCGACGAGAAGATGCTGGTCGAGAGCGCCATGACCAAGGGCCAATCGCATCTGCTCGCAATCGCCCAGCGCAAATCGATCGGCGAGGCCGTCACCGACGTGCTGGTCAAGCGCGGCGATCAGGAGGTCGTGACGTCGGTTGCCAGGAACGAGGGCGCGCGCTTCTCCGGCTCGGGCCTGTTGCACATGGTCCGCCGCGCCGAGGGCGATTCGATCCTCGCCGAGCAGCTTGGCCTGCGCAAGGACGTACCGCGCCACATCTTCCAGCAGCTGATCTCGAAGGCGTCGGAAGACGTCCGCCGCCGCCTCGAGACCGAGCGGCCCGAAATGATGGCGCAGATCCAGAGCTCGGTGACCGAGGTCACCGGCGATCTTCAGTCCAAGTTCGGCCCGTCCTCGCGCAGCTATTTCGTCGCCAAGCGCGTGGTGACGACGCAGTATCGCCAGGGCAACCTCAACCAGGATTCGATCTCGAACTATGCGCGCCAGCACCGCTTCGACGAGGTGCAGATCGGCCTGTCGCTGCTGTCGGCGCTGCCGGTCGACGTGATCGAGCGCGCGATGATGGACCGCAACCGCGAGATGATTCTGGTGCTGTGCAAGGCGCTCGACTTCTCCTGGGACACGACCATGTCGCTGCTGTTCCTCGGCGCCAAGGATCATCTGATCACGGCGCGCGAGCTCCACGACAACGAGCGCGATTTCGGCCGGCTCAAGATCGAGACCTCGCGCAGCGTCTTGAAGTTCTACCAGTCGCGCAAGACCGCCGCTGACTCCGCCTCAGGCGGCCGTCAGCCCGAGCTTCAGGTCCACTGAACAGGTGCACTGAGCATCGTCCCGGAATTCGAAGGGGAGTATTTGCAATGTTGCCTCAATTCGGCACCGCGGTTCGCAAGAAGAACCTCAACAGCGCCGTCACCGCCGAGCTCGGCGGCGGAGCACCCGACAAGGCGTCGGTGGACGCCGCCTGGCTCGTGCTGGAAGCGGCCAACGACCTCGGCGACCACGCCGCGATCGACGCCTGCCGCCGCGTCATCGACGCCGAACTGACCGGCACGGTGGCCGGAAGCTCCGACATCGATCTCGTGCTGGGGTATTTCAGGTAGACGTTCCCCGTGCCGCTGGCTCCGCGCGGCCCGGGACCGATCTCAGCAGGAGTTGGAGCGCTTGGAGTCTCCATCGAGCCCTGGATTCGACCTCGCCGCACCCAGCGCCGCGGACAGCTCGTCGATGTGGTACGGCTTCGCCAGGATCCGGATACCCGCCGCCTGCGCCTCGCGGACAGAGGCTTCGGCGTAGCCGCTGGTTAGCAAGACCGGTATGTCGCTGCGCCGTCGTCTGATCTCTTGTGCGAGTTCAACCCCATTCATGCCGCCCGGCATCATGATGTCCGAAAAAATGACATCGACGGAGCGACCATCGGCCAAAGCGCCGAGTGCAGCGGCCGCGCTCGCGGCGCGCGTGACGTCGTAACCGAGCTGACCGAGCATCTCGCCGACCAGGGCGGCCACCTCGTCATCGTCTTCGACCAGCAGGATCCGGCCCTGATTGCTCTTCTTCGGTCGCACTCTGGTAAGGTCGATGAGGTGTTGTTCGCTCAAAGGCAGGTCGAACGATCGCGGCAGGTACAGTTCGATGCTGGTGCCTCGGCCCACTTCCGAATGAATTCGGACCGTGCCCCGCGACTGCGTGGCAAATCCATGGACTTGTGCGAGCCCAAGTCCCGACCCCTTGCCGACGTCTTTGGTCGTGAAGAACGGCTCGAACACGCGTGACAGGATCTCCGGGCTCATGCCGACGCCCTCGTCGATCACGGATAGCCGTACGTAATCGCCGCAGATCTCCTCGTCGTTCAGATCGGGCAGATTCTCGCCGCGGACGAGAATGGTCCCGCCATTGGGCATCGCGTCCCGGGCGTTGACGGCCAGGTTGAGAATGACGAGCTCGAGCTCGCCCGGATCAACCTCCACCGGCCACAGCGAGTCTGGAAAGTCGAACTCGACATGAACGTCGCCCCTGAGACTGCGATCGAGCAGTTCTCGCATGCCGCCGATTTGCGCGGCCACGTCGACGGGCTGCGGCCGAAGCTTCTGCCGGCGCGAGAACGCCAGAAGCTGCTTGGTTAGGCTGGCGCCACGCTGCGCGGCCTGAATCATCCCGTCCATCAAGCGGCGCCTGCGGTTCGGGTCTGTCTGGCGATCGAGCATGTCGAGGCCGCCGGAGATGACCATCAGCAGATTGTTGAAATCGTGAGCCACGCCGCCGGTGAGCTGGCCGATGGCTTCGATCTTCTGCGCCTGGCGAAGCGTCTCCTGCACACGGGCGCGCTCCTCCATTTCGACGCGAAGTTGCTTGTTGGCTTCCTCCAGCGCTCGCGTCCGCTCGACCACGAGCTTTTCGAGCTCCTGTGCCGTCTGCTCGCGCGCGGCGAGCAGGGCTCGGATCTCGTACTGGCGCCGCCGTGCACGCAGCGCCGATTGAACGGCGCTGGTCAGCGTGATCGGCTGCACCGGCCGCTCCAGCAGGGAGACGTTGCGGAGAAGCAAAACAATGCTGCGGCGCCAGGCAACGACCGCCGGCTGTTCTCGATGGCTGGTGAGGATGACAAAAGGCAGGTCGGACCAGGGCGGTTGGCTGGCGATCCATTGTGCTAGCGGAGCCGTGTCTTTCCCGAATAATCCTTCCTCGGCTAGAAAAACGGTACCCACGCCGGCGGACATCTCGCTGACCAGTTCGGGCAGGCTTCGGCAGTTGCTCGCGTCGAGGTTCGAGCTGCGGAAGAGCTCGGCCGAGGCCGGACCGTCGCGTCCGATTGGAGCAAAAACGAGAACGCGGTGATCCCGGTGTTCGCTCATTCTGCCGAACCTTCCGGGATGTCCGTGCCGGTATACCGCGGATTTCCGGAAAAGATGCCGCTGAACTCCCTGAGAGGCGGGCCGAGTTTGATCCCGGTGCTGCCGAGTCGAAACTCGCGGATGGTATGCTCGTGATGACCGCTGCGCTTCTTGACGACAGACAAGGCGCGCCGCACCGTCCCGCCGACTTCGAAATAGCGCAGCATCAACACCGCATCGCTCAAATAGCTCATGTCGAGCGGCGTTTCCATCGGGCCCACCAGCCCATGCTGGGCCAGGATCAAGATGGTAAGCACGCCCTGCTGCGCCAGGTAGCTCAGGAGTTCATGCATTTGCAGGATGAGAAACCGCTCGTCCGGCATCGCGTTCAGGTAACCGTTCAGGCTGTCGATGATAACCAGGCGGGCGTTGTCGACTTCAACGCTCGTGCGCAGGGCTGCTGCGAACTCGCCGGGCGACAACTCGGCCGGATCAATCTGTTGAAATCGAATAAGCCCCGATTCCTGGTGCTTTTCGAGCGGGAGGCCGAGCGTCCGGGCGCGGGCTTCCACGGTGCCGCGGCCTTCATCGAAGGCAAAGAACACGGCGTGCTCGCCGCGTTCGGCGGCCGCTATCGCATAGGTCAGCGCGACCGAGGATTTGCCCACGCCGGCAGCGCCTATCAGGAGCGCGTTGGTACCGCGCTCCAGTCCACCTCCGAGGAGTTGGTCGAGTTCGGCGTTGCCGCTCAGAGTGAGTTTGCCTGCAAAGGCTTTGTGATGTTCTGCCGCGACGAGCCGCGGGAATATCCGCAGGCCACCTTCTGCAATTGTAAAATCGTGGAAGCCGCCGCGAAACCGAATGCCGCGCATCTTGATCACGCGAAGTCGTCGCCGCTCGGCACCGTAGTCGATCGCGAGTTGTTCCAGCATGACGACGCCGTGCGCGATCGAATGCAGCTGCAAATCGTCCTGAGACGACGAAAGATCGTCGAGAAGGACGACGGTGCAGTTGCGGTTGGTGAAGAAGTGCTTCAGCGCCAGAACCTGACGCCTGTATCGCAGCGGATTTTGCGCCAGCAGGCGCAGTTCGGACAGGCTATCGAGAACGACGCGCGTGGGATTTATCCTTTCGACCTCCTTGAAGATCAGGCTGGTCGTTTCGCTCAGCTCCATTTCGGCCGGATGGAAGACCGTAAGCTCCCGGTCGGGATCGAGGGTCGTCTCAGGAGGGACCAGCTCGAAGATATCGACACCATCAAGCGACCAGCCGTGCCGATGCGCAACCAGGTTCAGCTCGCGCCTGGTTTCGGAGAGGGAGATATAGAGTACACGTTCACCATCCCGCACCCCCCTCAGGAGGAATTGGAGCGCGATCGTGGTTTTGCCGGTGCCCGGCCGGCCCTCGTAGAGATACATCCGATTGGCGTCGAGGCCCCCGCCCAGGATGTCATCCAGGCCTTCACTGCCCGTCGAAACCCGCGGCAAGTCCTTGATGTCGCTGTCTGGAGCAGCCCTGGATGGACCGGTCATTGAACCCCCTACGATATTCCGGAGGACCGCTTTCGCCCAGCGTCTAAAGAGAGGGCTGGGGCCCAAGCTAGGTCCGTACAAGGAACTCTCCAGCGCTGCCCGAGTTCCCGGCAACTGGTGCTCTCGCCCCGCGCCTCGGTAATGACCGCACTCGCTGTGTCGGTTCAAAATTGAACACAACAAGGCCGGTCAGCGCGCTCCAATCGTCTCATTGTGACGTTCACCGCCGGATTCGGTAGATCACCACGTCCTCGCCGTGACGGTTCGTGCTCCGCTCGAGCAGGTAATTCGATTTCTCCAGCACACGGCGCGATGCGCCGTTTGCGACATAGACGATACCGATGAGAGACGGCAGTTCGAGCTGTGACAGCCCGATCTGAGTCAGCGCAGTCGCGATCTCGCTGGCAAATCCCCGGCCCCAGAGGTTGCGGGTGAACGCGTAGGCGATCTCGATCTCGTCGACGTCGTCCACCAGGATGTGCCGGATGCCCGCCCGTCCGGCAAATGCGCCGTCTTTCGTGCGCAGCGTCCACAGGCCGAAGCCGTGCTGATCCCAATGCGCCATGTTGGCGACGAGATATTTCTCCGTTGCCTCCGCCGAGCGCACGCCGCCGATATAACGCGACGCCTCGGGATCCAGATGGAGCGCGACGAGGTCGGCGAGGTGACTTTCGTTCAGCCTCTCCGCGGTCAGGTTGTCGGTACTGAAGCGATCCATGGAAGCAGAGTGTCGCCCGGAGCCGGTCGCGATCTGGGTGTTGTCGAGGCCGATGATGCCATCGTGCCGCTGTTTTGCCCGACAGGTCAACCGGCGCGCGGCCTGCTTTAGGTTGTTGTTTAGGCATGATCCGGAAAACCAGCAGCGCACTTTTCCGGATCATGCTTTAGACCGGCCCGTGCGAGCCGGGCGGGACCATGTAGAGGGTCATCGCGAAGATCGCGTAGATGCAGAGCAGGAGCGCGCCGACGAACCAGGCGGAGCGTCCGCCATTGGTGACGAAGCTCGTCACCACGGCGGCGATCATGACCATGGTCACCGCGCCCGGCCAGAATTGAAGATCCATGGGCTGCGGCCCGACAACGTAGCTCAGCAGCACGAGAACGGGTGCGACGAATAAGGCGATCTGGCTGGCGCTTCCGAGCGCGATGCTCACGCTCATGTCGAGCCGGTTGCGGCGTGCCGCGGAAAACGCCACGGCCATCTCGGCCGCGGCCCCGACCAGGGCAACGACGATGAACCCGACGAAGGCCGGGGTCATGCCGAGCGTTTCGGCGGCCTTCTGCACCGACGCGACGAAGATCTCGCTCACGAGCGCAACCAGCACGGTGACGATTCCCAGGGTTGGAACGGCGATCGCGACCGGTAGTATCGGGCCGCCTGCCTCGCCATGGTCGCTGCTCGCAAACAGATCCTTGTGCGTCTTCAGCGAGAACAGCAGGCTGAGACCGTAGGCCGCGATCAGCAGGACCGCCAAGGCGGTGCTCAAGCGCTGCACCGTCGCCTCGTGTCCGGGAAAGTCGAGATCGGCTACGGCCGAGGGTGACAACAGGGCAATCGTGGCCATCAGCAGCAGCGCGGAATGGAGTCTGCCACCTGCCCGGTTGTATTCCTGCACGCGATGCCTCAATCCGCCCAGGAAAAGCGATGCGCCCAGCATGAACAGCGAGTTGGTCACGATCGCACCCGCGATCGAGGCTTTGACCAGCATGTATTGACCGGCCTGCAACGCTGTGACCGCGATGATGAGCTCCGTGAGATTGCCAAGCGTGGCGTTCAACAGTCCGCCGACCGCATCGCCGGTTTTCTCGGCCACGGCCTCCGTCGCGTGGCTGAGCAGGCTCGCGAGCGGCACGATGGCGATCACGGCCAGCACGAACAGCAGGGTATGCGCGTCCGGCATGACATGCTCGAGCACGATCACGACAGGCACGACAATCAGCAGCCACAGCAGCGGGCTGTGCCGGATTTCCCTGAGCAGCGCATTCATGGTCCGTCCTTCGCGGTCAGACCTCGACGCTGCCGCCGGAGAGGGGCCCGGTGTTGATCTAGCTCAACGGCTTGTGCGCCCTCGAACCGGCGCCTCAATAGCAGGCAAGCATCGTTCCCCGGGCCGCATCTGGCCTTCCTAGCTGGCGAATTCGACAAGCCATTCGAGTTGATCTGCATCAAGTGCTGCGATCACGGCCAAACCACAACAGCAACCGGGCTGGTTGGCGAGGCGTTGGTGCGAGCGATGATTCCGACTTGGTACGTCACCTTTGAAGTTCGAAAACGGGGGCTACTTTTGAGAAAGCGGAGTCCGCGTGAGACGAAGACTTTCGCGACCGAGCATGAAGCCAAGCTGTTCGCGCGTGCCAGGCTCGACGAGGGGCTTGCAGTCTTTGCAGGCACGATCAACCCCCACCTTCCCAGGCGGCTCATCCCATCCTCCGGCATCCACGCTTGGCTTGCCGACGAACAAGACAGCACCTCGCGCTCCGAGATGGATAGCGAGTAAGCACGTTGTCGTGCACAGACGTGGCGCTTGGGTGTTGCCATTTTGGTACGGGCCAAAGCCTCCCTCGCGCGTAACCTTCGAGACGTTCGCAATATGCACGCCAGCCTGCATAAGGCTCAATTTTTGAACGGAAGAGATCTAGGAAAAGGGGATTCGACGATGAAGAAGCTCTCGATAGCTGCGATCGGCTTCGCGGCGCTGAGCATGGTGGCTCCGGCCATGGCTGCCGATATGGCTGTCAAGGCAGCGCCGCCGCCGGTACCTGTGATGGCAGTCTATAACTGGACAGGATTCTACATCGGCGCCAACGGCGGCTGGGGGCAGAGCCGTGGCTGCGTGGACTTCGTGACGGCCGCAGGGACGCTCGCAAGTGGTTGCGCCGATCGCTCCGGCGGCTTGATCGGCGGACAGCTCGGGTATCGCTGGCAGACCAATCAGTTTGTGCTCGGCCTGGAAGCGCAGGGCGATTGGGCCGAGATCAAGAACACGCGTGTCAGCCTGATTGATCCGCTGGTCTCGACCACGGGCAAGACAGATGGCATCGGGCTCTTCACGGCCCAGGTAGGTTGGGCGTGGAACGCCTCGCTGTTCTACCTGAAGGGCGGTGCGGCGGTGACCCGTAATCGCTTCGACATCTTCAACAACGTCACGGGCGTTGGCCTCGCCTCCGCAGGTCACACGCGCTGGGGCGGTGCTCTCGGTGTTGGCTGGGAATACGGCTTCACGCCGAACTGGTCGGTCGGTGTCGAGTACGACCATCTCTGGATGGGGCGCGACAACACCGCCTTCGCAGCCGGCGTGGTCACGCCCGGTGGGCTCGCGCTCACGGGCAGCGGCGTCACCCAGGATATCGACATGGTCACACTTCGGCTGAACTATCGCTTCGGCGGGTACGGCGCGCCGGTCACGGCTCGCTATTGATCTCAGGTCTTCCCACTGAACTCAGGCCCCGGCATCGGCCGGGGCCTTTGTCGTGGGAGATGAACAGACGCGAGAATGTCTGGCGCGTTTACAGTTCACTCTGTCCGCAAGGGCCTCGAGGCTTTCGCGCTTGATCGTCTTCGAATGCGATCGAATGACGCAGATCAACGGGTGATATGGAAGGCTCGGGTTTGATCTAGCGCAACAAGGACATGCTGCGACTTTCCATGCTCCGCACGCGTTTGAACATCCGTGCAGATGGCAACGTGACTGGAAAGGATCGTCCGACAGGCCTTCGTTCCCTGACAAAAGGAGATGGGCAATGATCAAGTGGATCGCTGTTGTGACTTTCGCTTTGTTGGTCGGAACTTCGGCCCAAGGCATGACCCCCGCGCCGCTTATCCAACCCGAGAGCATGATCACGCCGGTTGCAGCAGCATGCGGACCGGGACGAACGCGGATCAACGGCATATGCGTCGCAAGGACGACGGTCCGCCACACACGTCGGGCCGTGCGTCGATGCCTCCGCTGGCAGGGAAGCGTCTGCGCCTTGTACGAATAGATGCCATGCAGATCGGCGTCCGGATCATCGCCGGGCGCCGGCATCGCCGAGCGTGGTCGAGTGCCGCACGAGCGCCGTTGCGACTACCAGTACCGGTAGCCAAACCACCCGAACTGCGGTTGCCGCGCCGCCAGGACCATCTGCGACGTCGGGTGTCGCTTCGATCGCGTCGCAATGTGTTGCGGCTTTCGCGGCCGCTTGTGCTCGACGGCTTCGCGCGGCGGCGAGTCCACGCGCGCCATTGCGAGTGCATTCGCAATCGCGGGTGTCTCCGCTCGAATGACCGGCGGCTCTGTGCGGGCGAGGGAAGGAGGCTCCGTGATCGAAGGTGCAGATGCGACCGCCACGATCACTGGCGCGGTCATATCGAGGACCACACGCTCGGGTAATTTGCGGTCCGAGTGAATGCGTATGGTCGCCCGATCCGCGGCGGTC
Source organism: Bradyrhizobium sp. AC87j1 (assembly GCF_002936975.1). Classification (NCBI taxonomy): domain Bacteria; kingdom Pseudomonadati; phylum Pseudomonadota; class Alphaproteobacteria; order Hyphomicrobiales; family Nitrobacteraceae; genus Bradyrhizobium; species Bradyrhizobium sp. AC87j1. The sequence continues at coordinate 70,888 of NZ_PTFE01000031.1, read as the reverse complement.
CTCTCGGCGACTTGCGCGCCGGGCAGCCAAAAGTCGGCAACGAACAGGAGCGCGAGCAACGCCGCTCCGACCTTCCAGAAATAGGCCAATAACGGCATCCCGGTCGCTCCGTGCCCCCACAATGGCCCAGCTTGCGACGACGTTCCGCCAGTCTCCGACTCGTTGCGCGAGGCAGCTTGATCCAGATCAAGCGCGCGAAATATCTCCAACCTGGTCCTGGCGACTCTTTGATGATGTCATTGCATCAATGCTTTGCCCGACGATGTAGCGCCTCGGAAGCTGCATGCAGCTCGACCGCTGCCGCAGCTTCCGGGCAGTCTACGCGCGTCGGCACAGCTCGTGACTTGCAAGCCAGACCTGTGCAGCATCGATCATTTTCGAGAGAATGGCATCGTGCCAGTGTTTTGCCCGACCAGGCAACCGAGACGACTTTCGCTCGCGCCTAAGCCATTGATTTCACAACCCCCGTCTACTGTGCATGGGGTTGTTTTCGCGAATTTGTTTTGGAAGGGGCTGCTAGCCGGCGCCCAGCGCGACCGCGACGTTGTAGGTCAGAAGGCTTGCCGCGTAGGCCAGCACCAGCATGTAGCTGAAGGTCACGGCCATCCAGGTCCAGCTTCCGGTCTCGCGCCGGATCACGGCCAGCGTCGAGGCGCATTGCGGGGCGAAGATGTACCAGGCCAGCATCGACAGCGCGGTGGCGAGCGACCATTTCGTCGCCAGCACCTGGCCGATCTGCTCGGCCGCTTCCTTGCCGCCTTCGATCGCATAGACTGTGCCGAGGGCGGCGACCGCGACCTCGCGCGCCGCCATGCCCGGGATCAGCGCGACCGCGATCTGCCAGTTGAAGCCGACCGGGGCGAGCAGGGGTTCGAGCGCCTTGCCGATGATCGCGGCCAGGCTGAAGTCGATGGCGGGCTCGGTGGCGCCGGCCGGCGGCTGCGGGAACGAGGCCAGGAACCAGATCAGCACCATCATCGAGAAGATCGTGGTGCCGGCGCGGTACAGGAACATCTTGGCGCGGGTGAAGATGCCGATCACGATCGATTTCAGCCGGGGCATCTTGTAGTCCGGCAGCTCGAGCATGAACGGCGCCGGCGCATAGTCGCGCAGCATGAAGAACTTGATCAGGAACGAGACGAGAAGCGCGCTGATGATGCCGCAGGCATAGAGGCCGAACATCACGAGGCCCTGCAGGTTGATGAAGCCCCAGACATCCTTCGCAGGGATGAAAGCCGAGATGATCAGCGTGTAGACTGGAATGCGCGCCGAGCAGGTCATCAGCGGCGCGATCAGGATCGTAGTCAGCCGGTCGCGCTTGTTGTCGATCACGCGCGTCGCCATGATGCCGGGAATGGCGCAGGCAAAGCTCGACAGCAGCGGAATGAAGGCGCGGCCGTGCAGGCCGGCGCCGCCCATGATGCGGTCCATCAGGAACGCGGCGCGCGCCATATAGCCGAAATCTTCCAGCAGCAGGATGAACAGGAAGATGAGGATGATCTGCGGCAGGAACACGATGACGCTGCCGACGCCGGAGATCACGCCATTCTGCAGGAAGCTCTGCAACAGGCCGTCGGGCAGGGTGGCCTGCACGAGCTCCCCGAGCGCGTCGAAGCCGGATTTGAGCACGTCCATTGCCGGTTGCGCCCAGGCGAACACCGCCTGGAACATCACGAACAGGATCAGCGCGAGCACGATCAGGCCGCCGACCGGATGCAGCACGATCGCGTCGATCCGCGCGGTCCAGGTGTCGGGCCGACTTGGCAGGCTGACGCAGTCGGCGATGATGCGGTCGGCCTCGCGCTGGGTCGCGCGCAATTCGGAGACACTGAGCGCGCGCCAGTTGTTCGCCTCGGCCTCGGCGGCGAGCTTTGCCGAGATCTCGTCTGTCAGCTTCAAGAGGTCGGCGGTGCCGCCCTTGCGCACCGCGATCGAGGTGACCACGGGCAGGCCGAGCTCCTTGGCGAGCCGCTCCGTGTCGACGGTGATGCCGCGGCGGGCCGCGATGTCGAACATGTTGAGCACGAGCAGCATCGGCCGTCCGGTGCGCTTGAGCTCGAGCAGCAGGCGGATGGTCAACCGCAGATTTGTGGAATCGGCCACGCACAGCACGAGATCGGGCACGGTCTCGCCGGAGGCCTTGCCGAGCACGAAGTCGCGGGTGATCTCCTCGTCCGGGCTGCGGCCGCGCAGCGAATAGGTGCCGGGCAGGTCGACCACCGAGACCTGGCGTCCCAAGGGAGTGACGAAGAAGCCTTCCTTGCGCTCGACGGTGACGCCCGGATAGTTCGCGACCTTCTGCCGGCTGCCGGTCAGGGCATTGAACAGCGAGGTCTTGCCGCTGTTCGGCGTGCCCACCAGGGCGAGATGCAGCAAGGGTAATTCCATGGAATCACTGGTCCGGGATCAGAGGTCCGGTCGCTGTCTAGGCGACGATGATGGCCATGGCTTCGCGGCGGCGGACCGCAATCGTGATCCTGTCGACCCGCACGGCGATCGGGTCGCGCCCGACCAGCCCCTCGTGCAGGACCTCGACCCGGGCGCCCTCGACGAAGCCGAGCTCGATCAGGCGGCTCTCGAGCTCGATGTCGGAGAGCGCCGAGCCCGCCTCGCGAGCGGAAAGATGCTGGATGACGCCGGTATAGCCGCGCTGGGCCAGACCCAGCGGCATGTGCGGGCGCGTGTCATTGGTGTCGGTCATGCCCTGTATTTTCAACGCAAGGCATTGAGGTCAAGCGCGCGCGCTCGCTGAAACCGCACCTTAGAGTGATTTTAAAGTGCAGATCGCGGAGCGCCGTCGAAAGCGCCCCCGGCGGCTACTGGGCCGGGACCTTGTCCGGCTGGGGGGCCATGGCCCGGGTCTTGAAGTAGTCCAGGACGAACAGGCGGATCGCCGACGACAGATTGCCCTGCTGGCGGTTGTTGTCGATCTCGCCGACCAGCTCGGACAACGTCATGTTGCGCAAGCCGGAGATCTCCTTCATGCCGTTCCAGAACGCCTCTTCCAGGCTGACGCTGGTCTTGTGCCCAGCGACGACGATCGACCGTTTCACGACGGGCGACTTCATGGCTGCTCCTCGCGATCGATCTGGTGCTGGTCCAGCTGATGCTGGTCCAGATGCGCCTTCGCCTTGTCCGCGCGCGTCTCCTCCGCCGACCGTTCCGCCTTCGTGCGCCCGAACTTCGTCCGGTTGGCGTCCGCCTGCTTCGCCGAGGCTTCCCGTTCGGCGCGCTTCCTGAAACGATTCAGGTTGATGACGTTCCCCATGCCGCGTCTCCATCATCCGATCCTTTCCAGGCAGGATGAAACATTCAGAAACAGGGTGCCGCACTGCGCCCCACAAGACTTGATCGCCATTCGCTTGTCCTCGTCAATCGGCCTCTCGGGCCATCAAACGATGAATTTCGCCCCCGTCGAGGGGCGGAAGGGCTGCGTAGCACGCCGTCCTGCCGGAACATTGACGGTAATCAAATCCCGCCCCCAAAGCCGCACATTTCTAGGGCGCCGAGCGTCCGTATCATTACGGATGGCTATCGGAATTCGGAGTTCTATCCCGGGCTGGTCATCTTCTCGGGGCGTACCAGGCGATCGAACTCGTCGGCCGAGACGAAGCCGAGCCGCAGCGCCTCCTCCTTCAGCGTGGTACCGTTGGCGTGCGCCGTCTTGGCCACCTTGGCGGCGTTGTCGTAGCCGATCTTTGGGGCGAGCGCCGTCACCAGCATCAGCGAACGCTGCATCAGCTCACTTATGCGCTTTTCGTCGGCACGGATGCCGCTCACGCAATGCTCGGTGAAGGATCGCGCGGCATCCGCCATCAGGCGGATCGAGTGCAGCATGTTGTAGGCGAGCACCGGCTTGTAGACGTTGAGCTCGAAATGGCCCTGGCTGCCGGCCACCGTGATCGCGGTGTGATTGCCGAACACCTGGCAGCACACCATGGTCATCGCCTCGCACTGGGTCGGATTGACCTTGCCCGGCATGATCGAGGAGCCCGGCTCGTTCTCCGGCAGGACAAGCTCGCCTAGCCCCGAGCGCGGGCCCGATCCCAAGAGGCGGATGTCGTTGGCGATCTTGAACAGCCCTGTCGCGACCGAATTGATGGCGCCGTGCGCCAGCACGTAGGCGTCGTTGGAGGCCAGTGCCTCGAATTTGTTGGCGGCGCTGGTGAAGGGCAGCTTCGTGATCCCGACCACGTGCTTGGCGAAAAGCTTCGCGAAGCGCGGCTTCGAGTTGAGGCCGGTGCCGACGGCGGTGCCGCCCTGCGCCAGCGGATAGAGGTCCTTCACCGCGACCTTGAGCCGGGCGATACCGCTTTCGACCTGCGCGGCATAGCCGGAAAACTCCTGGCCGAGCGTCAGGGGCGTGGCATCCTGCGTATGAGTCCGGCCGATCTTGACGATTTTTGCGAACGCCTTCTCCTTCTTGCGCAGCGCGCGGAGCAGCTCATCGAGCGCAGGAATGAGATCGGCAGTGATGCGACTTGCGGCCGCGATGTGCATCGCAGTCGGAAACGAATCGTTCGACGACTGGCTCATGTTGACGTGATCGTTGGGATGCACCGGCTTCTTGGCGCCGAGCTCGCCGCCCAAGAGCTCGTTGGCGCGGTTGGCGATCACCTCATTGAGGTTCATGTTGCTCTGCGTGCCCGAGCCGGTCTGCCACACCACCAGCGGGAAATGATCGTCCAGCCTGCCCTCGATCACCTCGCGCGCGGCGCGGATGATGGCATTGGCGCGTCGGCGGTCGAGCAGGCCGAGCTCGAGGTTGGACTGTGCGGCCGCGAGCTTGACGATGCCGAGCGCGTGCACCAGCGCGATCGGCATGCGGTCGGTGCCGATGCGGAAATTCTGGCGCGAGCGCTCGGTCTGCGCGCCCCAATAGCGATCGGCGGGGACCTCGATCGGACCGAAACTGTCGGTCTCGATGCGGGTGGCGGCAGCCTTCAAGCGGTCAGTCTTCGAGCGGGCAGTTTTGGCCATGAGCACATCCATCCTGCCGCCCGAAATGCCGCGCGGCCGTTTCATGTGCTCTTCTATATAGGCAGTTGGGCCGGGCGCGATGGCTTCGGCCCCAACCTAGATCATTTCTTGCGGAAACGATCGAGCCGCACGACTTCGGCGCCGCCCTGGTTCGGGGCCGCCGGCTCCTCCGTGCTGTCCGCCGTTTCAGGGGCGGGCGTCTGCACGGCGACGGCCGATGGCGCGGGAGCTGCCGGCAGCGTCTCGGGCACGACCTCGGCGACGTCGGACGTGTCGAACTGCAGGCCGAACTTCACGGACGGATCGAGGAAGCTCTTGATGGCGCTGAACGGCACGATCAGCCGCTCCGGAATGCCGCCGAAGGACAGGCCGACCTCGAAGCGGTCCTCGAGCACGGTCAGATCCCAGAACTGATGCTGCAGGATGATCGTCATCTCTTCCGGGTATTGCGCCAGCAGCCGCGACGACAGCTTCACGCCATCGGCCTTCGACACGAAGGTGATGAAGAAATGGTGCTCGCCCGGCAGGCCCTGGGCCGCGGCATCGGTCAGCACCTTCCGCAGCACGCCGCGCAGCGCGTCGCGGGCCAGCACATCGTATCGGATATGATCGGTCGCCATGGTGGTCCTGTTGCATCCCCGAAGCCGGACCGTGCCGACCCGACTCGCCAAGCCGCAATAGTACCGCGCCTGACGGGTCAGCAGGAGTCCCCGCCGGGGAAGAAATCAAGAGTAAAGTGGAGGCTTCTGTTGCCAGGTGCCTCCGAACCCCGCCTAACGGAGCTTAACCCGTTAGGACTTTAAGATGGTCTTTCAAACTGCGTTACGCAGCCTGAGCAACCGGAGCAAAGTTGTCGTTGGCAACTATTGCATAGCCCGATAACGGCGGAACAATACCGGGAAAAAGTTCGCCCTTTACGCCCTCGTCGATCCTATTTCGCCCCCGCCAAAGCCCGCCTCGGGATAGTCCGCTGGTGGGCTTTGGTGGAGGCGCCGGGTACCGCCCCCGGGTCCGAATGGTTTATTGCGACGACCGTTTATTTCCATAGCCGGCGAACCGGCAGCCCCAATATAGGGCGCAAAGGTTTCGAAAAACAGGGGTTTTGCGCGGCCCTCGCAATGTTCCCTTTGGATAGGTTTCGGACGGACGGGACATGAGCTTGGCCGCGTGGCGACCGGCGTCCTAAGCTCCTGAGATGCCCGAGGATTCCGCGTCGGCCGCCCAAGAAACAGATCAGGTGCCGGACCAGCCGGCCGCCGGCGCCGCTCCGCCCGGCCTGCTCGCGCTGTTTCTCGCCTTCGCCAGGATGTCTCTGGCCGGTTTCGGCGGGGTCTTGGTGTTTGCCCGGCGGGCGATCGTCGAGCAGCACCGCTGGATGAATGCGGACGAGTTCAACGAGACTTTTGCGCTCTGCCATTTCCTGCCCGGACCCAACATCGTCAATCTGTCCATGGTGTTCGGATCAAGGCTGCGCGGCATCGCGGGCGGGGTTGCCGCGTTTGCCGGATTGTTGCTGCCGCCGACGCTGATCATGACGGTGCTTGCGATCATCTACGCCCGTTACGGTGACCTCGACGTGCTGCGCCGCAGCCTCGCCGGCATCTCCTGCGCGGCGGTCGGTCTCTTGATCGCGGTGGTGTTCCGCATGATGACGCCGCTGCTGAAGCGAACGGATCCCCTCGCACTGATCCTGATGGCCGGCGTGTTCCTCGCCATCGGCGTGCTCCGCCTGCCGCTTCCGGCGGTGCTGCTGGTCGCGATTCCCATCAGTGTCGGCGCCACTTTTTTCCTGCGGCGGAAAGTAGCAGCATGAAGCCTGAGAATCCGATCTGGGCGCTGATCTCCACCTTTGGACTGATGTCGCTGTTCGCGGTCGGCGGCGCCGCGGCGGCGGTGCCCGAAATGCACCGCATCGCGGTCGAGGTGCATCACTGGATGACCGACAAGCAGTTCACCGACGCCTATGCGATCGCGCAGCTCTCGCCAGGTCCGAATGTGCTTATCGTGACCTTAATCGGCTATGCCGTCGCCGGCATCCCCGGCGCGCTGGCGGCGACGTTGGCGATGTGTCTGCCGACAGCGCTGCTTGCCTATTATGTCAGCCGCCTCCTAAATCGGCCCAGCAAATCGCGTTGGCCCGGCTTGATCCAGGCTGCACTGGTTCCGCTTTCGATCGGATTGATGGCGGCGAGTGCCCTGATCCTGGCCCAGTCGACCGATCGCACAATTGCTGCAGTGCTTCTGACCGCAATGGTTGCGGTGATCGCCTCGGTCTCGCGCATCAATCCACTCTGGCTCCTGCTCGCCGGGGGACTGTTGGGTTTTGCTGGCATTGTGTAATGAATATCGCTAGGCAGTGATCCGGGCGGGGGACCCAGTTCCAGCCGATTTAGAACAACAGTGCTCGTGACTTACCGGTCGCGGAGGAGACATGCATGGCCGACACGATGGGCCACACGGCGACAGCCACCCGAAATACCCAGGTGGCGCTCGGCTTCTGCCTGCTGGCGATTGCGCCGCAGATTTTCGAATTCATCTGGTCGATAGGGACGATTTTCGGCTGGGGCGCGGGCCGCGGCCCGGCCACGGTCGTGATCAGCCACGCCACCGCGTTGCTCGCCGGTGCGCCCGGTACGTTGATCGGAGCGGCCAGCGGTGACACCAAGAAGGCGTCGTCCGAGGTGCTGCTGGCGCTGATCTACTCCTATCCGATCTTTGCGGTCGCGATTCTTACGCTGTTCATGACCATCAGGTCGGCGCAGGACTATGTCGGCGGAGTCATCCTGATGGCGCTGGCCCTGTTTGCGCTGTGGGCCTCGAGCGATCTGCAGGGGATGCGCGGCTTCTCCTTCGGCGCCGGCACCGCGCCGCGGATGTTCGGCGGATTGCTGGTCGCCTTGTCCGCCGGCATCGCCCTGACCGGACTTCTGACCGATGGGCCGGCGATGGCCCATTACTCGTGGCGCGGGCCGATGTTCGTGATGGCCGCGATCCTGTTCTTCGCGCTGGCGATCCGGCCGCTCGGCCTCGTGGTCACGGCCTTTGCGAGCTTCATGATCGCCGCGACGGGATCGCATGAGACGCGCTGGCTGGAGGCCGCCATCGTTGGCGCCTGCCTGACGATCGGCTGCGCGATTCTCTTTCCCTACGTGCTCGGGTTGCCGATGCCGATGTACCCGCGTTTCCTGATCCAGTGAGGGTGTGATGGATATCTTTGCCAACCTCGCTCACGGTTTTGCCGTCGCGCTGTCCCCGATCAACCTGCTGATGTGCCTGATTGGCGCGCTGGTCGGCACGCTGGTCGGCGTGCTCCCGGGCATCGGCACCATCGCCACCGTCGCGATGCTGCTTCCTATCACCTTCGGATTGCCGCCGGTCGGCGCGCTGATCATGCTCGCCGGCATTTATTACGGCGCCCAGTATGGCGGCTCGACCACGTCGATCCTGGTCAATATTCCAGGTGAGGCGACATCGGTCGTCACCGCCATCGACGGTCACCAGATGGCCAAGCAGGGCCGCGCAGGCCCGGCGCTGGCGATCGCGGCGATCGGCTCGTTCTTCGCCGGCTGCGTCGCGACCGTGCTGATTGCCGTGCTCGGCGCGCCGCTGACCAAGCTCGCGCTGGCGTTCGGTCCGGCCGAGTATTTCTCGCTGATGGTGCTCGGCCTGATCTTCGCCGTGGTGCTGGCCAAGGGCTCGGTGCTGAAGGCGATCGCGATGATCGTGTTCGGCCTGCTGCTGTCGATGGTCGGCTCGGACATCGAGACCGGCGCTTCGCGCATGGCCTTCAACATTCCGGAGCTCGCCGACGGTCTCGGCTTTGCGACGGTGGCGATGGGTGTGTTCGGCTTTGCCGAGATCATCCGCAATCTCGACGCCGGCGCCGAGATGAACCGCGACCTCGTGCAGCAGAAGATCACCGGCCTGATGCCGACCAAGAAGGATCTGATCGACTCGACGCCGCCGATTTTGCGCGGCACCGTGCTCGGCTCGATCCTCGGCATCCTGCCGGGCGGCGGCGCGGTGATCGCCTCGTTCGCGGCCTACACGCTCGAGAAGAAGCTTGCGAAGGATCCGAAGCGCTTCGGCCGCGGTGCGATCGAGGGCGTTGCGGCGCCGGAAAGCGCAAACAACGCGGCGGCGCAGACCTCCTTCATCCCGCTGCTGACGCTCGGCATCCCGCCGAACGCGGTGATGGCGCTGATGGTGGGCGCGATGACCATCCATGGCATCGTGCCGGGTCCGCAGGTGATGCAGAAGCAGCCGGATCTCGTCTGGGGCATGATTGCCTCGATGTGGATCGGCAATCTGATGCTGATCATCATCAACCTGCCGCTGGTCGGAATCTGGGTCCGGTTGCTTCGCGTGCCGTACCGGCTGATGTTCCCCTCGATCGTGATCTTCTGCGCGATCGGCATCTACTCGGTGAACAACGCGCCGGTCGACGTCATCCTTGCCGGCGTTTTCGGTCTCGTCGGCTACTGGCTGATCAAGCACGATTTCGAGCCGGCACCGCTGCTGCTCGGCATGGTGCTCGGACCGCTGATGGAAGAGAACCTGCGCCGTGCGCTGCTGATCTCGCGCGGCGACTGGAGCGTGTTCCTGACGCGTCCGCTGTCGGCGGTGCTGCTCGCGATCGCGGCGAGCCTGCTGCTGCTCACGGTGCTGCCGGTGTTGCGGTCGAAGCGGGACCAGGTGTTCACCGAGTCCGAGAACTAGGGGGCTCCTGCGTCGGCGCTGCGCTCCTGCGTCGGCACGCCGCATTCGGAAGTCGAATCGACTTGTGTTACGGCTTCGTGAAATGAAAATGCCGGCCTTTGGGCCGGCATTTTGCTGTGTCCAAGGAACGACGGGGATCGACATGACCTTCATTCGCGCGCTCACGGGCGCATGTGCCGCAGCGCTCGCCTCGCTGTGCGCTTTTGTTGCGCCGGCCGATGCGCAGACTTATCCGACGCGCAGCATCACCATGATCGTACCGTTCGCGGCCGGCGGCCCGACCGACGTCGTCGCGCGCATCGTCACCGGGCATATGGCGCAGACGCTGGGACAGAGCATCATCATCGAGAACGTGGTCGGCGCCGGCGGCACCACCGCAACCACCCGCGCCGCGCGCGCGGCCAATGACGGCTATACGCTCATCACCGGGCATATGGGCACGCATGCCGCCTCCGTGCCGCTCTATCCCAAGCTCGCCTATCATCCCGAGAAGGACTTCGAGCCGATTGCGCTGCTCGCGGGTACCCCGATCCTGATCCTCGCGCGCAAGGACTTTCCGCCGAAGGATTTGAAGGAGTTCGTGGCCTATGTGAAGGCCAACGCCGAGAAGGTGAACGCTGCCCATGCCGGCGTCGGCTCGGTCTCGCACGTCTCCTGCGAGCTCCTGCACTCGATCCTCGACATCAAGCCGGTCGGGGTACCCTTCAACGGCACGGGGCCTGCGATGAACGCGCTGGTGGCGGGGCAGGTCGACTATATGTGCGACCAGATCGTCAATGCCGTGCCGCAGATCAATGCCGGCACCATCAAGGCCTATGCGATCGCAACGCCCGAGCGCAATCCGTCGCTTCCGAACGTGCCGACGACGGCGGAAGCGGGCCTGCCGAAATTCCAGGCCCAGGCCTGGAATGCGATGTTCGCGCCCAAGGGAACCTCGCCGGCGATCCTGGCCAGCCTGAACGCCGCGGCCAACAAGGCGCTCGACGACGAGACCGTGAAGAAGCGCCTGCTCGAGCTCGGCAGCGTCATCCCGGGCCCTGCGGAGCGGACGCCGGAGGCGCTGGCCACCCTCGTCAAGAACGAGATCGCGAAATGGACCCCGGTGCTGAAGCCGGCCACTTAAGCAGCACTTTCAAGCCGATAGGCGAGGGGCGGGACGTTAGGTTCCGCCCCTTGTCGTTTGCGTCGGGACCACTCACTTTTCCGGGTATAATCGGAGCGGACAGCGAATCGCCGCTGTTGCAGCGCGGGGGCGGCCGCTAAATTCGCCGGCTCCCCAAAGGCTCAGTCGCACATGCACCAGTATCAGGACCTGCTCGAGCGGATTCTCTCAGACGGCGCCGAAAAGACCGACCGGACCGGTACCGGCACGCTCTCGGTGTTCGGCCATCAGATGCGCTTCAATCTGTCGGCCGGCTTCCCGATGCTGACCACCAAGCGGCTGCCGCTGAAGGCGATCATCCACGAGCTGCTGTGGTTCCTGAAGGGCGACACCAACATCAAATATCTGCGCGACAACGGCGTCACCATCTGGGACGAATGGGCGGACGCCAATGGCGATCTCGGCCCGGTGTATGGTCATCAATGGCGCTCCTGGCCGGCGCCTGACGGCCGCAGCATCGACCAGATTGCGAACGTGGTCGACATGATCAAGCGCAATCCGGACTCGCGCCGCCTGATCGTCTCGGCGTGGAATCCAGCCGAAGTCGACAAGATGGCGCTGCCGCCATGCCATTGCCTGTTCCAGTTCTACGTCGCAGGCGGCAAGCTGTCCTGCCAGCTCTATCAGCGCTCGGCCGACGTCTTCCTCGGCGTGCCCTTCAACATCGCCTCCTATGCGCTGCTGACCATGATGGTGGCGCAGGTCACCGGCCTGAAGCCCGGCGACTTCGTGCATTCGTTCGGCGACACCCATCTCTATTCCAACCATCTGGAGCAGGCCCGGCTTCAGCTCACGCGCGCGCCGCGCGCGCTGCCGGTGATGCGGATCAACCCCGACGTGAAGGACATCTTCTCCTTCCGCTTTGAGGATTTCGAGCTCGTCGGCTACGATCCGCATCCGCACATCAAGGCGGAAGTCGCGGTTTAGCGCCGATGTCGCTCAACATCCGCCGTGTGCGCCCGGGCGAAGCCGGGCTGGTTCTGGCTTTCATCCGCGAGCTGTCCGAATACGAAAAACTCTCGCACGAGGTCGAGGCGACCGAGGCTGACATCGCTGACGCGCTGTTCGGCGAGCGACCGCAACTCTATTGCGCGATCGCCGAGTGGAACGGTGAGCCGGTCGGCTTCGCGGTCTGGTTTGCGAATTTCTCCACCTTCAGCGGCCGTCACGGCATCTATCTCGAGGATCTCTACGTACGGCCGTCGCATCGGGGCAGGGGCCTCGGCAAGGCGCTGCTGGTCCATCTAGCCAAGGAATGCGTCGACAACGGCTGGTCCCGCCTGCAATGGGCGGTGCTCGACTGGAACGCGCCGTCGATCGCGTTCTACAAATCGCTAGGCGCCGTCATGATGGACGACTGGACGCTGTGCCGCGTCACCGGGCCGGCGCTGACGCGGCTTGCCGGGAGCGCGACCTGATGGAGATCGTCTTTGTCGTTGCCATTGCGGAGAACGGTGTCATCGGCGCCGGCAACGCGATGCCGTGGCGATTGAAATCCGACATGCAGCGCTTCAAGGCGCTGACGATCGGCAGGCCCGTGATCATGGGCCGCAAGACCTTTGAATCATTGCCCCGCCGTCCGCTGCCGGGCCGCACGAATATCCTCATCACGCGCGATGCGGATTATCGCGCCAATGGCGCCATCGTCACGACGTCGGCCGCGGACGCCGACGCGGTCGCGCGCGGCGATGCCCTGCGGCGTTCGGTCACTGAGATCGCGGTGATCGGCGGCGCCGAAATCTTTCGGCAATGGCTCGACCGCGCCGATCGCCTCGAAATCACCGAAGTGCATGCGCGGCCCGAAGGCGACACGCATTTCGACATCGACAAGGCGGAATGGGACGAGGTGGCGCGTGTCCGCCATCCTGCCGGAGGCGAGGACAGCGCCGAATACTCCTATGTGACATATCGTCGGCGGCGCGGCCATTAACCGCTTTCTTCAATGTTTACATTGACTTTTTCGTGCCCGAGCATAGCTCGGAAGACGGTCACCGCTGCGTTGTAAGGGACTTGCCTGTCCCCTATAAAGCCGGACCGGACAAAGCGGGCGGGGGCAATTCCAGCCTGCCGAGGAGAGCGTCGAATGCCGTGGAAGAATCAGGGCGGTGGCCCATGGGGCTCGGGTCCGAAGGGACCATGGGGCTCAGGCCCGCAACCGGTCGGGCCGAGGCCGCCGGATCTGGAAGACCTTCTGCGGCGCGGTCAGGACCGCCTCCAGCAGATCATGCCGGGCGGCTATTTCTCCGGCATCGGCATCACGCTGATCGTGCTGCTGATCGTGGCGTTCTGGCTGCTGTCGGGCTTCTTCCGCGTGCAGTCCGAAGAGCTCGGCGTCGTGCTGCGCTTCGGCAAGCACGTTCGCACCGTGCAGCCGGGCCTGAACTATCATCTGCCCTATCCGATCGAGACAGTGCTGCTGCCCAAGGCGCTGCGCGTCAACACCATCTCGATCGGCATGACGCTGATCGACGATCCGGCGCGGCGCGGCCGCTCCATTCGTGACGTGCCGGAAGAGAGCCTGATGCTGACCGGCGACGAGAACATCGTCGACGTCGACTTCACGGTGCTCTGGCGCATCAAGCCGGATGGCGTCGGCGACTTCCTCTTCAACATCCAGAATCCCGAAGGTACCGTGAAGGCGGTCTCCGAGAGCGCGATGCGCGAGGTGATCGGCCGCTCGCAGATCCAGCCTATCCTGACCGGCGCACGCAACGTCACCGAGCAGGGCGTGCAGGAGCTGATCCAGAGGACGCTGGACAGCTACGGCGCCGGCATTCAGGTCACCCAGGTGCAGATGCAGAAGGTCGATCCGCCGGCGCAGGTGATCGACGCGTTCCGCGACGTCCAGGCGGCGCGCGCCAATCTCGAGCAGTTGCAGAACGAGGCGCAGACCTACGCCAACCAGGTGGTGCCGCAGGCGCGCGGCCGCTCGGCCAAGATCCTGCAAGACGCCGAAGGCTACAAGGAGCAGGCGGTCGCCGAGGCCAAGGGCCAGAGCGCGCGCTTCCTGAAGGTTTACGAGGAATACAAGAAGGCGCCCGACGTGACGCGTGAACGGATCTATCTGGAGACGATGGAGCGCGTGCTCGGCGGCGCGGACAAGCTCGTCTATGACGGCGGGCCCTCGGGCCAGGGCATCGTGCCCTATCTGCCGCTCGGCGAACTGACGACCAAGCGGCCGCCTACCACCGGTCCGCAGTCGAGCGGAGGCAACCGATGAGGTCTCCGGTCACAGGTATCGTCACGCTGCTTGGGCTCCTGCTCGTCGTGATCGTCGGCTACATGTCGCTGTTCACGGTGCAGCAGACCGAGCAGACCATCGTGCTCCAGTTCGGCCGGCCCGTCGACGTCGTCACCGCACCCGGCCTGCACTTCAAGGCGCCGTGGAATTCGGTGATCAACATCGACAAGCGGATCCTCGATCTGGAGAACCCGTCGCAGGAAGCGATCGCCTCCGATCAGAAGCGGCTCGTGGTCGACGCCTTCGCGCGCTACCGCATCAAGGATGCGCTGCGCTTCTATCAGAGCGTCGGCTCGATCCAGGCAGCCAACATCCAGCTCACCACGCTCCTGAACGCGGCGCTGCGCCGCGTGCTGGGCGAGGTCTCCTTCATCAACGTGGTGCGCGACGACCGCGAGAAGCTGATGCAGCGCATCCGCGACCAGCTCGATCGCGAGGCCGACGGCTACGGCATCCAGGTCGTCGACGTCCGGATCCGCCGCGCCGATCTGCCGGAGCAGAACAGCCAGGCGGTCTATCTGCGCATGAAGACCGAGCGCGAGCGCGAGGCGGCCGAGTTCCGCGCGCAGGGCGGCCAGAAGGCCCAGGAGATCAAGTCCAAGGCCGATCGTGAGGCGACCGTCATCGTCGCCGAGGCGAATTCGCAGGCCGAGCAGACCCGGGGCGCCGGCGATGCCGAGCGCAACCGCCTGTTCGCCGAAGCCTACAGCAAGGACGCCGACTTCTTCGCCTTCTACCGGTCGATGACGGCTTACGAGAACGGGCTGCGTTCGAACGACACCCGCTTCCTGCTGCGGCCGGACTCGGATTTCTTCCGGTACTTCAGTAACCCGTCCGGCAAGATGGCGACCGAGACGCCGGCGAAGCCGTAAGCTAGACGCCGTAAGCTAGACAAAGGGCGGCGGATCTCGCCGCCCTTCGTCCAGACAAGAACAGCATAACGGGAGGTTCCAATCCGATGAGGTCCATTGCGTTCGCCGACTTCCTCATCGGCTTGGGCATCCTGTTCGTGCTGGAAGGCTTGATGTTCGCGGCAAGTCCCAACTGGATGCGCAAGGCCATGAAGAGCGCCATCGCCACGCCGGACAACATCCTACGGGCGGTCGGGATCGGTTCGGCCGTCGTCGGTCTGGTCCTGATCTGGGTCATGCGGCGCCCCATTTAGGCGTCGCGCCAACGCCAAAGTGAAGGCGAGAGACCGGTTTTCGCCGTATTATCGGGGTCTTGAGGCCCGTTAAGCTCCGCGCTTGCGCCGTCCCCCCGTCAAGCGCAGTCTGGCGCCGAATCCCTCTCTCTGGAGATCACAATGACCGCTGCCACCATTGCCCCTTCCCGCTCGCGACTTGGTGTGCGAATTGGGCTGGCCGCGCTCGCCGTCGCTGCTTTGAGCGCGTTCGGCACGCCGGCTTTTGCGCGCGGACCGGAGGGCATCGCCGACGTCGCCGAGAAGGTGATCGACGCGGTCGTCAACATCTCGACCTCGCAGACCGTCGAGGCCAAGGGCGGCGGCGGCAACGCCATGCCGCAATTGCCGCCCGGCTCGCCCTTCGAGGAGTTCTTCGACGACTTCTTCAAGAACCGCAAAGGTCCGGGCGGCAGCAGCAAGGGTGGCGAGCGCGGCGACGGCGGCCCGCCGCCGCGCAAGACCAACTCGCTCGGAAGCGGCTTCATCATCGACACGTCAGGCGTCGTCGTCACCAACAACCACGTCATCGCGGATGCCGACGAGATCAACGTCATCCTCAACGACGGTACCAAGATCAAGGCCGAGCTGGTCGGCGTCGACAAGAAGACCGACCTTGCAGTGCTGAAGTTCAAGCCGACCAAGCCGCTGGTCGCGGTGAAGTTCGGCGATAGCGACAAGCTGCGTCTCGGCGACTGGGTGGTCGCGATCGGCAACCCGTTCAGCCTGGGCGGCACGGTGACGGCCGGCATCGTCTCGGCCAAGAACCGCGACATCTCGTCGGGGCCCTATGACAGCTACATCCAGACCGACGCATCCATCAACCGCGGCAATTCCGGCGGTCCGCTGTTCAACCTCGATGGCGACGTCATCGGCGTCAACACGCTGATCATCTCGCCCTCCGGCGGCTCGATCGGCATCGGCTTCGCCGTGCCTTCGAAGACGGTCGCGGGCGTCGTCGACCAGCTCCGTCAGTTCGGCGAGCTGCGCCGCGGCTGGCTCGGCGTGCGGATCCAGAGCGTTACCGACGAGATCGCCGAAAGTCTCAACATCAAGCCGGCGCGCGGCGCGCTGGTTGCGGGCGTCGACGACAAGGGCCCGGCCAAGCCGGCCGGCATCGAGCCGGGCGACGTCGTCGTCAAGTTCGACGGCAAGGACGTCAAGGATCCGAAGGACCTGTCCCGGGTCGTCGCCGACACAGCGGTCGGCAAGGAAGTCGACGTCATCATCATCCGCAAGGGCAAGGAAGAAACCAAGAAAGTCACGCTCGGCCGCCTCCAGGATCCCGAGAAGGTGCAGGCCGCGGTGAAGACCGACGAGCCCGCGCCCGAGAAGCCGGTGACGCAGAAGGCGCTCGGCCTTGATCTTGCGGCGCTGAACAAGGATCTGCGCACCCGCTACAAGATCAAGGAGAGCGTCAAGGGCGTGGTCGTCACCAATGTCGAGGCCAATTCCGACGCCGCCGAGAAGCGCCTCTCCGCCGGCGACGTCATCGTCGAGGTGGCGCAGGAGGCGGTCACCAGCGGCGCGGACATCCAGAAGCGGGTCGACCAGCTCAAGAAGGACGGCAAGAAGTCGGTGCTGCTGCTGGTGTCGAACGCCGACGGCGAGCTGCGGTTTGTCGCGCTGAGCGTGCAGTAGTCGCGGGGCCGGTGCCGTAGGGTGGGCAAAGCGAAGCGTGCCCACCATCTGTCGCCGTCGGAGAAAGATCGTGGGCACGGCGCTTTGCGCCTTTGCCCACCCTACGGCCGCTGAGCATGCGGCAAGAGGCTACGCCTCCACGAACTCGTCCCGCCGATACCCCTGCGCATACAGCAGCGCGGTGAGGTCGCCGTGGTCGATCCGCGCCGCGGCCGCAGCCGCCACGGCCGGCTTGGCATGATAGGCGACGCCCAGCCCCGCGGCCTGGATCATCGCGAGATCATTGGCGCCGTCGCCGACCACGACCGAGTCGATGTCGTCGAGATCGAACGACTCCATCAGATCCACCAGCGTCGCGAGCTTCGCCGCGCGGCCCAAAATCGGCTCCTTCACCTCGCCGGTGAACTTGCCGTCGCGCACGACGAGCTCGTTGGCGCGGTTCTCCTGGAAGCCGATCTTGGCGGCGACCGCGGTCGTGAACAGCGTGAAGCCGCCGGAGACGAGGCAGGTATAGGCGCCGTGGGCGCGCATGGTCGCGACCAGCTCGCGGCCGCCCGGGGTCAGCGTGATGCGCTTGGCCAGCACCTCGTCGACCACGCCGGCGGGCAGGTCCTTCAGCAGCGCGACGCGCTCGCGCAGCGCCGGCTCGAACTCGATCTCGCCGCGCATCGCGCGTTCGGTGATGGCGGCGACGTGGGCCTTCATCCCGACGAGATCGGCGAGCTCGTCGATGCATTCCTGGCCGATCATGGTGGAATCCATGTCGGCGAGAAAAAGCTTCTTGCGCCGGGCGCCGACTGGCTGCACGACGATGTCGACGGGCAGGTCGCCGCGAAGCTCCCGGAGCCGCTGCTCGATGGCGTGACGGTCGCCTTCGAGGTTACTGTCGGCGCCGAAGGGAATGTCGACCGCGACCCCGTCGAACAGCCAGTGCGCGGGAGCTGCCTGGGGCAGCACGGCGCGGGCGCCATCGACGATGGTGGAGTCGAGCGCGGGATTGTCGGGATTGCAGATCAGCGTGGCGACGAGGGACATTTGAGGTTTTCGTGAGCGAGGGGCAAGTCAGCAGAAGCCATGTTGGCAAGGCCGTGCTTATCGCAGGCCCGACCGCCAGCGGCAAGTCGGCGCTGGCGCTGGAGCTTGCCCTCAGCACGGGCGGGGTGGTCATCAATGCCGATTCCATGCAGGTCTATCGCGACCTGCGGATCATCACGGCGCGCCCCACACTGGGCGAGGAAGCGCGCGCGCCGCATCGCCTGTACGGTCATGTCGATGCAGCCGTGAATTTTTCGGCCGGTGCCTGGGTGAGTGATGCCGCCAAGGCGCTCGAAGAAGCGAAAGCGGAAGGCCGTCTGCCGATCTTCATCGGTGGCACCGGGCTCTATTTCAAGGCGCTGACGGCGGGGCTCTCCGTGGTGCCGCCGATTCCTGCCGAGGTGCGCGAGGACGTGCGCGCGCGGCTGGAACGCAACGGTGCGGAGGCGCTGCATGCGGAACTGGCGCGTCGTGATCCCAGTGCGGCCGAGCGATTGAACCTGCGCGACCGCACCCGCATCGCGCGTGCGCTTGAAGTGGTCGAAGCGACCGGCCGTTCGCTGCTCGACTGGCATCGGGAGGGCCAGCCGCCGCTGCTACCGAAGGACAGTTTTCGCGCGGTATTTCTCGCTCCCGACCGGGACGAGCTTTATGCCCGCATCGATACCCGCTTCGATGCCATGCTGGGCGCCGGTGCGTTGAAGGAGGTCGAGCAGCTCGCCGCCAGACACCTCGATCCGCTGCTGCCGGCGATGAAGGCTCATGGCGTGCCGGCCCTGATCCGGCATCTGCGCGGTGAGCTCAGCCTGGAGGACGCCGCAGGAATCGGCCGCGCCGATACCCGCCACTATGCCAAGCGGCAATTCACCTGGTTCCGGCACCAATTGCCTGAATTCGAATGGGTGAAGCCCGGGGAGGCGAGGGGATGGCTCGCCGCCATTGTGAACGCGGCCCGCGACCCCGCCTGAGGCGCTTTTCTGTCCGGGTTCCAGAATTTACCTCTCGCCGAACCCGGGGAACACCGCTACACTGCCAAAATCGCGTGGGAACGGCCGCATCGCCTTGACATCCAGGCTTTGGCCGCTATGTTTCGCGCAACCTTTGGGAAGCCGGGCACCTGCCATGCGTAACATTATTACCAAACTCCTTATCGCCGTCGTACCCAGGCACACCGCCGGGGGTGGCTAGCTGCCATCCACATGACAGGCGGTGTGCATGGGCCCTCTTCGGGGCCTTTTTTATTTCCCGAACCAGACACGAACGAAGCCGCTGACAACAGCGCATCCGGAGCAAGCCAATGAGCGACAAGAGCCACGATCCGAACCAGATGACCGGCGCCGCGATGATCGTCCGCGCGCTCATCGATCACGGCGTGACCGACATTTTCGGCTATCCCGGCGGCGCGGTGCTTCCGATCTATGACGAGATCTTCCAGCAGAGCGAGGTCCAGCACATCCTGGTCCGCCACGAGCAGGGCGCGGGCCACGCCGCCGAAGGTTATGCGCGCTCGACCGGCAAGCCGGGCGTCGCACTTGTGACGTCAGGTCCCGGCGCCACCAACATGGTGACGCCGCTGACCGACGCGCTGATGGACTCGATCCCGCTGGTCTGCATCTCCGGCCAGGTGCCGACGCATCTGATCGGCAACGACGCGTTCCAGGAATGCGACACCGTCGGCATCACGCGCCCCTGCACCAAGCACAATTGGCTGGTGCGCGACGTCAACGATCTCGCAAAAGTGCTGCACGAAGCCTTCTACGTCGCGACCTCCGGCCGTCCCGGCCCGGTGCTGGTCGACGTTCCCAAGGACGTGCAGTTCGCGACCGGCACCTATCATCCGCCGCGCAAATCCGATGTGCACCGCTCCTACGCGCCACGCGTGAAGGGCGATGCGACGCAGATCCGCAAGGCCGTGGCGCTGCTCGCCAATGCCAAGCGTCCCGTGATCTACAGCGGCGGCGGCGTCATCAATTCCGGTCCTGAAGCGACCAAGCTGCTGCGCGAACTGGTCGAGGTCACCGGCTTTCCGATCACCTCGACGCTGATGGGCCTCGGTGCCTATCCGGCGTCGGGCAAGAATTGGTTAGGCATGCTCGGCATGCACGGCACTTATGAAGCCAACATGACGATGCATGATTGCGACGTCATGCTGTGCGTCGGTGCGCGCTTCGACGACCGCATCACCGGCCGTGTCGATGCGTTCTCGCCGGGCTCGAAGAAGATCCACATCGACATCGATCCGTCCTCGATCAACAAGAATATCCGCGTCGACGTGCCGATCATCGGCGATTGCGGCAACATCCTGGGCGACATCCTCCAGGTGTTCAAGGCGGAGACGAAGAAGCCCGACATCAAGGCGTGGTGGCAGCAGATCGCACAGTGGCGTGCCCGTAACTCGCTCTATTACAGGAAGAGCAACGAGGTGATCCTGCCGCAGCACGCGATCCAGAGCCTGTTCGAGGCGACGCGCGGCAGGGACACCTACATCACCACGGAAGTCGGCCAGCACCAGATGTGGGCGGCGCAGTTCTTCGGTTTCGAGGAGCCGCATCGCTGGATGACGTCGGGCGGTCTCGGCACCATGGGCTACGGCCTGCCGGCGGCGGTCGGCGTGCAGGTTGCCCATCCCGACAGCCTCGTCATCGACATCGCGGGCGATGCCTCGGTGCAGATGACGATGCAGGAGATGTCGACGGCGGTTCAGTACGAGCTGCCGATCAAGATCTTCATCCTTAACAACCAGTACATGGGCATGGTGCGGCAGTGGCAGCAGCTGCTGCACGGCAACCGCCTGTCGCATTCCTACTCGGAAGCGCTGCCGGATTTCGTCAAGCTCGCGGAAGCCTATGGCGGCGTCGGCATCCAGGTGCACAAGCCCGGCGATCTCGATGGCGCCATCCAGGAAATGATCTCGGTCAAGCGTCCGGTGCTGTTCGACTGCCGCGTCGCCGCGCTCGAAAACTGCTTCCCGATGATCCCCTCGGGCAAGGCGCACAACGAGATGTTGTTGCCGGAGCAGGCCAACGACGAGGCCACCGCCAAGGCCTTCGCCGGCGGCAAGGCGCTGGTGTGAGGCCATGTTCGACCTGACGGAGCTCGAGCGCGCACATGCGATCGTGGGGCAGGCGGTGCCGGCAACGCCGGCGCACGCCTGGCCGCTGCTCGCCGAGCGGCTCGGCGCGCAGGTCGTGGTCAAGCACGAGAACCACACGCCGATCGGGGCTTTCAAGGTGCGCGGCGGGCTGGTCTATCTCGAGCGGTTGAAGCGCGAGCGGCCGAATATTCCCGGCATCATCTCGGCGACGCGCGGCAATCACGGCCAGAGCCTGGCGTTCGCGGCGAGCCGCCACGGCGTGCCCGCGGTGATCTACGTGCCGCGCGGCAATTCGGCCGAGAAGAATCGCGCGATGAAGGCCTTTGGCGCCGAGCTCGTCGAGCATGGCGAGGACTTTCAGGCTGCGCGTGAGGAAGCCGAGCGCCGCGCGCAGTTTACCGGGCTCCATATGGTGCCGTCGTTCCACCCCGACCTCGTGCTCGGCGTCGCCACTTATGCGCTTGAGCTGTTCAAGGCAGCGGCGGACCTCGACATTCTCTATGTGCCGATCGGGCAGGGCTCCGGCATCTGCGGCTGCATCATGGCGCGGGACCTGCTCGGCCTGAAGACCGAGATCGTCGGCGTGCAGTCGACGGAAGCTCCGTCCTATGCGCTGTCGTTTGCGGCCGGAAAGATTGTGACGACCGAGACCAGCAACACGCTCGCCGATGGCATGGCGACGCGCATTCCGGACGCCGAGGCGTTCGCGCTGATACGCAAGGGTGCCTCGCGGATCGTGCAGGTCACCGACGATGAGGTCGCTACCGCGATCCGCGCCTACTGGACCGATACGCACAATCTTGCCGAAGGCGCGGGCGCCGCTGCGCTCGCCGCGGCGATGCAGGAAAAGAACAAGCTGAAGGGCAAGCGCGTCGGTCTCGTGCTGTCCGGCGGCAATATCGATTTCGATCTGTTTCGCCGTTGGGTCGGGACGGACGCGTCAGCGATGGCGTGAGGAAGAGACAAGAGGGGACGACAATGAACCAGCCCGCATCCGCCTACTTCATCGAGGACCGCCACGATCCCAACGAGACGCATACGCTCTCGGTGCTCGTGCAGAACGAGCCGGGCGTGCTCGCGCGCGTCATCGGCCTGTTCTCGGGCCGCGGCTACAACATCGAGAGCCTCACGGTCTCGGAGACCGAGAGCCAGAAGCACCTGTCGCGCATCACCATCGTCACCACCGGTACGCCGATGGTGATCGAGCAGATCAAGCACCAGCTCGACCGCATGATCCCGGTCTACCGGGTCGTCGACATGACCCAGACCAAGCGATCGATCGAGCGCGAGCTGGCGATGGTAAAGGTGCGCGGGCAGGGCGAGCATCGGGTCGAGGCGCTCAGGCTCGCGGATGCGTTCCGCGCCCGGGTGATCGACGCTACGACCGAGAGCTTTGTGTTCGAGATCACAGGCAATACGGACAAGATCAATCAATATATCGACCTGATGCGCCCGCTCGGCCTCGTCGAGGTGTCGCGCACCGGCGTTGCCGCGATCGGCCGCGGGCCTGAAGGGATGTGAACCATGCTGGCGCGCGACTGGTACTATAACGAGCGGAACCGGATGGGGATCGAGCCCGCGGTGGCCTCGATCTACGACGCCCACGACGATGCCAATCTGCGGGCGCGCGCCGCGCTGAAAATGCTGGGGGTCCAGCGCGGCTGGCGCATCGCCGACATCGGCTGCGGCAACGGCGTGCTGGCGACCGAAGCCGCGCTGCTGGGTGCCGAGGTCGACGCCATCGACATCTCGCCGGCGATGCTGGCGCTTGCCGAGATCTACGCGCGTGATCGCAAGGCGCCCGTGCGCACCCAGTCCGCCGGCCTGCTAAGCTTTGCCTATCGGCCGGAATCCTACGACCTGATCGTCAGCGAATTCACGCTGCACCACCTGCCGGATTTCTGGAAGGCGGTGGCGATGTCGCGGATCTATCGTGCGCTGAAGCCGGGCGCGAGCTTCTATCTGCGCGACATCGTCTATGCCTCCATGCCCGACGCGATCGAGCGCGACGTCGAGCAATGGGCCGACTACCAGATCAAGAACCACGATTTTTCGCGCGAAGGCGTCGTCACGCATATGCGCGACGAATACTCCACCTTCGGCTGGGTGATGGAGCGGATGCTGACCGACGTCGGCTTCGCGCTGGTCTCGGCCGATTACCACGCACCGATGCACGGCACGTATCTGCTGCGCAAACCAAGAGCCGGCGAGCAAGGCTAGACCAATAACAACAGGGCTGCACGACAGGGCAGAACCGAGAACAACAATGAAGCCGGCCGATATCCTCATCGCCATCCTGGTGGCGATCATCTGGGGACTTGCCTTCGTGGCGAGCCGTTTCGCGCTCGACGAGCTTTCGCCGGAGCTGATGACGGCGCTGCGTTTCGGCGTCGCTGCGCTCCCATGCCTGTTCATCCGCAAGCCCAAGGTTGCCTGGTCGCTGCTGATCGCGATCAGCTTCACGTTGTTCCTCGGCCAGTTCCTGAGCCAGGCCTATGGCATTGCCCATGGCGTGCCGGTGGGGCTGACCAGCGTCGTCGTGCAGAGCCAGGCGCTGTTCACGATCGGCTTTGCCGCGATCGCCTTTGGCGAGCGGCCGACGCCGATGCAGGCGCTCGGCGTTGGTGTCGCTGCGATCGGCCTTCTGATGATCTGCGGTACGGTCGGCTATGATTTCAGCGTCGCCGCGTTTGCGGTGCTGATGATCTCGCCGGTCAGCTTTGCCGTCGGCAATCTGCTGCTGCGCGGCGCCCGCGGCGTGCCGATGTTCGACCTGTTCGCGTGGCTGTGCCTCGCCGCGGCCGTGCCGCTGTTCGTGCTGGCGCTGATCGCCAATGGCCCCGCGCCGACATGGACATCGCTGAGCCACATAACGCTGACAGCGGCTCTCTGTATGCTGGCGCTTGGCGGCATCTCCACCAGCATCGCCTACTGGCTCTGGGGCCGGCTGCTGCGTGACTATCCCGCCGCGCAAGTGGTGCCGTTTGCGCTGCTGGTCCCGTTCGTCGGCTCGGCCGCCTCCAGCATCGTGTTCGGCGAGCGGTTCGGACCCTTGCGGCTGGCCGGCATGCTGACCGTGATCGGCGGTATCGCGGTGATGGTGCTGGCGAAGCGGCCCAAGGCGTTACCCGAAGAACCGTTGCCGAAAACGGCGTGAGGTGAGCATGTCCCAGTCGCTGCTCTATGCCTTCCTGATCTTCATGGTCGTGATGTATTTCACGCCCGGGCCGAACAACATCATGCTGCTGTCCTCGGGCCTGACCTACGGCTTCCGGCGCACCATCCCCCACATTGTCGGCGTCGTCATCGGCTTCGCCTTCATGATCGCCGCCGTCGGCTTCGGGCTCGGCTCGGTGTTCCTGGCCTACCCGATCCTCCAGACTCTCCTGAAATATGCCGGTGCGGCCTATCTCGTTTATCTTGCTGCCGTGATCGCCATGTCCGGCCCGACCAGGCCGGGTGAAGGTGATGGTCGCCGTCCGATGACCTTCTGGGGCGCAGCCATGTTCCAGTGGATCAATGCCAAGGGCTGGGTGATCGTGATCGGCACCATCACCGCCTTTGCGGCGATCGCCCAATTCCCGCTCAACATCGCGATCCAGACCCTGATCAGCCTGCTGGTGGGGTCAGTGTCGTGCGTGGTCTGGGCGCTGTTCGGTACCGCGTTGCGGCCGGTCCTGACCTCCGAGCGGCTGGTCCGCGCCTTCAATATCCTGATGGCGATCCTGCTGCTGGTCTCCCTCTACCCCGTCTTCATGGATGCATGATGCCGCAGTTTTCCATGCAGAAACGGGTTTCCCAGGGGGCTGAAAATGCTCTAGACAGCCCCCGAAATCCGCAAATTTCACTGCCAAGACCTGACCAACGGCCGATTCTGGCCACCTGAACGAGGAAACGACCCATGCGTGTTTATTACGATCGCGACGCCGACCTGAACCTGATCAAGGGCAAGAAGGTCGCCATCGTCGGCTATGGCAGCCAGGGCCACGCCCATGCGCTCAACCTGAAGGATTCCGGCGTCAAGGACGTCGCCATTGCGCTGCGCAAGGACTCGGGCTCGGTCAAGAAGGCGGAAGCCGCCGGCTTCAAGGTGATGGAAGTCGCCGAAGCCGCCAAATGGGCCGACCTCGTCATGATGCTGACCCCGGACGAGCTCCAGGGCGACATCTACCGCGAGCACCTGCACGACAACATGAAGAAGGGCGCCGCCCTCGTGTTCGCGCACGGCCTCAACGTCCACTTCAACCTGCTCGACCCGCGCGCCGACCTCGACGTGCTCATGATCGCGCCGAAGGGCCCCGGCCACACCGTGCGCTCGGAGTATCAGCGCGGCGGCGGCGTGCCCTGCCTGATCGCGATCGCCAAGGACGTCTCGGGCAACGCCCATGACCTCGGCCTGTCCTACGCCTCGGCTGTCGGCGGTGGCCGCGCCGGCATCATCGAGACCACCTTCAAGGAAGAGTGCGAGACCGACCTGTTCGGCGAGCAGGTCGTGCTCTGCGGCGGCCTGGTCGAGCTGATCAAGGGCGGCTACGAGACGCTGGTCGAAGCCGGCTACGCCCCGGAGATGGCCTATTTCGAGTGCCTGCACGAAGTGAAGCTGATCGTCGACCTGATCTATGAAGGCGGCATCGCCAACATGAACTACTCGATCTCCAACACTGCGGAGTATGGCGAGTACGTCACCGGCCCGCGCATCGTCACCGCCGAGACCAAGGCCGAGATGAAGCGCGTTCTCGCCGACATCCAGGGCGGCAAGTTCGCCCGCGACTGGATGCTCGAGAACAAGGTCAACCAGACCTCGTTCAAGGCGACCCGCGCCAAGCTCGCTCAGCACCCGATCGAGGAAGTCGGCGCCAAGCTGCGCGACATGATGCCCTGGATCAAGAAGGGCGCGCTGGTCGACAAGTCGAAGAACTAAGTCGTCTCCCGGACGCAGCGCATCACGCAAGTGGTGCGCTGCTGATCCGGGGTCCATTGCGGCTCCCGGGTCTCGGCTTCTGCGCTCCGTTTCGCTGCGCTTGTCCGGGACATGGGCAAAAATCCAAGGCATGATCGCAGGAACTCCAGGGGAGGAAGACCATGCGATCTGTCGTCGTCACCGGTGCGTCCACAGGCATCGGCTGGGCTACTGCCAAATTCCTGATCGGGCGCGGCTATCGCGTGTTCGGCAGCCTCCGCAAGCAGGCCGATGCCGACCGGCTTCAGGGTGAATTTGGCGCCAATTTCGCGCCGCTGCTGTTCGACGTCACCGAGGAGGCCGCGGTCCTCGCTGCTGCGCGAAAAGTTCGCGAGGCGCTGGGTGGCGAGACGCTGGCCGGCCTCGTCAACAATGCGGGCATCGCGGTCGCCGGTCCCGTGCTCGAATTGTCGGCAGACGATTTCCGCCGCCAGATGGACATCAACGTCATCGGCCCTGTCATCGCGACGCAGGCGTTCGGGCCGCTGCTCGGGGCCGACCCGTCGCTGAAGGGGCCGAAGGGGCGGATCGTGATGATCAGCTCGGTCGCGGGCAAGAACGGCAATCCGCTGTCGGCGCCCTACTGCACCTCCAAGCACGCCGTCGAGGGACTGTCGGAAAGCCTGCGCCGCGAATTGATGCTGTTCGGCATCGACGTCATCATCGTCGCTCCCGGCGCGGTTAAGACGCCGATTTGGAGCAAGGCCGAGCAGATCGATCTCTCCGTCTACCAGAACTCGCCCTATCTGCCAGCGCTGAACAAGGTCATGGCTTTCATGATGGACCTCGGCGCGAAGGGCCTGCCGGCCGAGCGGATCGCCGAGATCGTGTTCGAGGCGCTGACTGCGGCGAGCCCCAAGGTGCGCTATCAGATCACGCCGGACCCGCTCCGCCATCTGATCGGCGCCGTACTGCCGAAACGGACGATCGACCGGATCATCGCCAAGCGGCTCGGGCTGCTGCCGCAGTAAAGGCAGGCGCTTCAGCCCGCCGCAACGGTCTGCCCGCGCGGGTGGCGGGCCATCGCGATCATGCGCAACGACATCACGATCAGCAGCGGAACGAGGAACGCGGCATAGAGCGGCATCGCCGGCACGCGCTTGCCGAACGACACCATGAACTGGAGCCAGAGATAATAGCCGCCGACAAGGTGCAGCGTACGCCAGGCGCGGGAGCCGATCCGCGCGGCGGTGCGGTCGAACGAGGTGGCGCTCATCGCGATGATGAAGCCATAGCCGATGCCGCCGAAGATGTAGGAGACGGCCGAGGTTGCCTCGGCAAAGCTGGCAGGATCCATCCAGGCGAAAACAACGATCGCAACGGCGTGGATGGCGTGGGAAGCCGCAAAACTGAGGCCGAGATAGCGGCGGTTGCGGCGCTGCCAGCGCGTCCATGCGTTGGGCCAAAGCCGCGCCAGCGCTGCGGCGCTGAAGGCGAGGCAGAACAGCAGCAGCGAGCTGCGTGCGGTGAAACGGATCACCATCCGAACGCCCTCGACCTCGAACTGCCGCATCGAGGCGATCCACAGGCTGAGAAGGATCAGGCTGAGGGTGAGGGCGGCGAGCAACCGCCAGCCTTCGAACCAGCTTTGACGTTGCGGCATGGTGATCTTCCTCCGTTATGTAATCATCGATTACATTCGGCTTCGCGCGGCGGTCAATGGTGTAATCACCGCTTACATTCACGTTCGGGTGATGCTAGGAAGCGCCATGCCCGCCCGTCAGCCGTCCAAGCCGCGCGCCCGCCGCCCTGCAACCCAGGCCAGGCCGTATCACCACGGCGACCTCCGCCGTGTCCTGATCGATGCTGCGCTGCAATTGGCGGCGGAGGGAGCGGAGGTCTCCGTCCGTGAGGCCGCGCGCCGGGCCGCGGTGTCGCCGGGCGCGCCGTTCCGGCACTTTCCGAACCGCGATGCCCTCATGGCGGCGGCGGCCGAGGAGGCGCAGCGGCGTTTCCGTGCCGAGATCGAGGCGGCGCTGAGCGAGGCTCCGGCGGCCGGCCCGCTTGCCCGTTTCCGTGCCTTTGGCCTTGCATACCTGCGCTGGGCGATGCGCCATCCCGCCCATTTCGAGATCATCTCGACCGGGCGCTATTTCGCCCATGACAGCTCCGCCGAACTGACGCGCGACAATGCCGAGTTGATCACGCTGACCGAGGGGATTCTAGCCGAGGCGGCGGAGCAGGGCCTGCTGCGGTCGGCCGACCTCAAGCGCATCCAGATCGCCGGCCGCGCCCTGGTCTACGGCTTCGCCCGGATGAATCTCGATGGCCACTTTCCGCGCTGGGGCGTCGAGGAGGGGGCGATCGAGCGGATGGCGGAAGGAGTGCTCGACCTCTTCATCGCCGGCATCGCAAAGCCCTAACCGAGCGAGCGGCTCGGCCCGCCGTGCGGGCTTCGCCGGTCACTAACAATAAGCGAAGGTCGGGTCACCGCATGCGTTGCCTGTCCTTGACCGTTCCGTTACAGTTTTATGACACGGTGCAGGCTTCCGGCTGCTCCGGACGCCCCGTCACCGTCTCGAGGACCAGACGGCCTGGCATCACCGCGCCGGACTTGAAGTATAGCGTGTCGTCGATGGCGTCCGCGCCCAATCCAGGTCCTTCTGCCGCCACCGCCGTGCTGGCGAGCGTCGCCGCGCTCGGCATCTGGCGGCTGCTCGCGGTTGCCGCGCCGCATCTGGCCGCGCTCGCGCTGATGTACCAGACCGAGACCGATTTCGGCTCGCGGCTCTCCTTCGCGCTGGCCTGGGGCATCCTCAATTTTTTCTGGATCACGCTGCTGCGCCGGCCGGCGCTATCAGGCGCGCTGTCGCTGACCATGGTCGTCGTGCTGGTGCTGCTGTCGCGGCTCAAGCACGACGTCGTCCAGATGACGGTCAACTTCATCGACCTGATGATGATCGACCGCGACACCGTCGCGTTCCTGTTCACGATCTTCCCGAATTTGCGCTGGTCGGTGATCCTGGCCGGCTTCGTCACGCTGCCGCTGATGTATGCGCTGTGGTGGCTCGATCCGTTCCGCATCCGCCGTCTGCCGGCGCTCGCCTGCAAGCTGGCCTGCCTTGCCGCGCTGGTCGGCTATTCGCTCTATCATCCGGACGAAGCCTGGCGCGGCTATTACGACGACGGCTATCTGTCGAAATTCTTTCGCTCCGGCGTTAGCTCGGTCTCCGATTTCGTGCAATACGGCTTCATGGAATCGGCCGCCGCGACCAACGAGCGGCTCAACATGCCGCTGGTCGATTCCTGCCATCCGGCCGGCCGCCGGCCGAACATCATCATGATCCATGATGAATCGAGCTTCGACATCCGCGCCGCCCGGGGCATCAAGGTGCCGCAGGGCTATGGCAGCCACTTCAAATCCTGGGACGGCAAGCAGCGCACGTTTCTGGCCGAGAGCAATGGCGGGCCGAGCTGGTTCACCGAATACAACGTGCTCGCAGGCCTCTCCTCGCGCTCGTTCGGCCGCTTCGCCTATTTCGTGACGCGCATCGCCTCGAACCGCGTCGAGCGCGGGCTGCCGCTGGCGCTGCGCCGTTGCGGCTACGACACGATGTCGCTCTATCCCGCCCATGGCGGCTTCATGGCCGCGCGCAGCTTCCAGCTAACGACCGGCATCGAACGCTTCCTCGACGCCAAGGACCTCGGTGCCAAGGACGTCGAGCCCGACGGCTTCTTCTACGACAAGGCGCTCCAGCTGATGGGCCAGCAGCCGCCCAACAAGCCGCTGTTCACCTTCATCTATCTCGGTGCCAATCATTTCCCCTGGGAGACGCGCTTCCGGGCCGACCTGCTGCCGAACTGGCGCGCGCCGGGCAATGTGCCGTCCATCGACGAATATCTGCGCCGGCAGGCGATGAGCGCCGAGCAATACAAGGCGTTCGTCGCGGGGCTGAAGAAGACGTTCCCGGGCGAGCCCTTCCTGATCGTGCGCTATGGCGATCACCAGCCTGAGTTTGCACCTGCTATCCTCGAGCCCGGGCTCGACGAGGGCGCTCTCGGCAAGAAGCTGGACGCCTACGATCCGCGCCTCTACGCGACCTATTACGCGATCGACGCCGTCAATTTCGAGCCGGTCAAGAGCGAGGCCGTCATGGACACGATCGACGGCCCCTATCTGCCGCTGGTGATCCAGGAGGCCGCCGGCATCCCGCTCGATCCGTCCTTCGCCGAGCAGAAGGAGATCATGCTCCGCTGCAAGGGCGTTTTCTACAGCTGCAAGGACGGCGCCGAAGCGCGGCGGCTGAACCGCCTGCTGATCAATGCGGGGATCATCAGGGGGCTGTAGGCTCTACCGCCATCCTGAGAATCCGTAGGGTGGGCAAAGCGAAGCGTGCCCACCACCTCTCACACGTATCCAGAGACCGTGGGCACGGCGCTTACGCGCCTTTGCCCACCCTACGAAATCCCAACCTACCGCTCGCCCACCTTCCCCCACAGCCACTTCGCGACCGCATCCGGCGAGGAATTCGCATCATTACCGCTGGCGCGCAAATTCGCTTCGCGCATGGTGGCGATGTCGATCTTGCCAAGCAGCGGCCTCAGCGCGGCCTGGAGTCGCTCGTCGGCGGCACGTTTCGGGGCCAGCAGCAGGATGGCGTCGTAGGGCGGGATCGCGTGCCTGGGGTCGTCGAGCGCGACCAGATCGTATTTCGCAATCAACCCGTCGCTGGTGTAGCCGGCGATGACGTCGACCTCGCCGCTGGCAACTGCCGCATACATGAAATCCGGCTGCATCTGGCGCTGGGCGCGGAACGAAAGGCCGTAGGCCTTTTGCAGCGCCGCCCATTCCGGCCGCGAGAAGAACTCGTAGTCGCCGGCAATTGACAGCGTCGATGCGTGCGCGGCGAGATCGGCAATGGTGCGGATGCCAAGCGCTTCGGCGCGCTTCTTCGGGAGCACCAGCGCATAGGCATTCTCGAAGCCGAGCTCGCCGAGCAGGGTGATGTTGTCCTTCGCCAGGCTTGTCTTCAAATCCGTCAACAGCTCGGCGCGCGGCTTGATGTCGGTGCGATGCAGCTGGTTGGCCCAGAGCGTGCCGGAGTAATCGACATAGAGATCGATGTCGCCGGCCTTCAACGCCCCGAAGATCACGCTGGAGCCGAGGCCCGAGCGCGCCGTCGCGGGCAGACCGGCAGCCTGGAGGCGGTCCCTGAGCAGGGCCGACAACACATATTGCTCGGCGAAGGTCTTGGCACCGACGACGTAGCCCTGCGAAGAGCGCCCCACCGTCGGCACCAGCGTTGCGGCTACCAGCGCCGCGATTCCGGCCGCGCCGAGCGCGGTGCGGGCGCGGCTGCGGCGACGCAGGCCGCCCTCGATCAGGCCGAGCAGCTGGTCGACGGCGAGCGCGAGCAGGGCCGAGGCAAAGCAGCCGAACAGCACGAACACCCAGTTCTGGGTTTGAAGCCCGGCAAAGATGTAATTGCCGAGGCTGGTCTGCCCGATCGGCGTCGAGAGCGTCGCGGTGCCGATCACCCACACCGCGGCGGTGCGGATGCCCGCCATCATCACCGGCAGCGCCAGCGGCAGCTCGACCATGACGAGCGACTGCCGCGCGGTCATGCCGACACCCTTGGCGGCCTCGATCAGCGCGGGATCGATGCCATTGAGCCCGGTGATACCGTTGCGCAGCACCGGCAGCATCGAATAGAGCGCCAGCGCCAGCATCGCCGGCAGGAAGCCGAACGCCGAGAAGGAAACACCGAACCAGGCCAGCGTGACCGAGGCGGCCAGCAGCAGCAGCGGATAGAACAGCGCGAGCAGCGCCAGGCCCGGCACCGTCTGCACGATGCTGGCGATTGCGAGCAGGATGGCTCGCGGCGCCGGGCGGTTGCGCGTCAGGATCGCCAGCGGCAGGCTGACGGCGAGACCGAGCGCGAGCGCGGCAAGACTCACCCGCACATGATTGCCGAGATAATCGGGCAGATGCGCCAGCGCCTCGCCCCAGCGTGGATCGGAAAACAGGCTCATGCCGCACCGCTTTGAGGCAGCAGCGCGTTCAGCCGCTCGACCTGGCGCCGCGGCGTACGCAGCAGCTCCAGCACGTAAGCGTCGCTGCTGTTCGACAGCTCGGCGGGCGTGCCCTGCGCGAGCAGCTTCCCGCTGCGCATCACCGCGATGCGGTCGGCGAGCAGGATCGCTTCCGTCATGTCATGGGTGATCATCACGGTGGTCAGGCCGAGCTTGCGATGCAACGAACGATAATCGTCGCCGAGGGCATCGCGGGTGAGGGGATCGAGTGCGCCGAACGGCTCGTCCATCAGCACGATGCGCGGCTTTGCCGCAAGCGCGCGCGCCACGCCGACGCGCTGGCGCTGGCCGCCGGAGAGCGCCTCCGGCAGACGGCTGCGATGCGCGTTGCGGTCGAGCTGCACGAGACCCAGCAGCTCGTCGACGCGCGCTGCGATATCGGCCGCCGGTTCGCCGAGCAGTTTCGGCGTGATCCCGATGTTGTCGGCGACGCTCAAATGCGGAAACAGCCCGCCGCTCTGGAACACATAGCCGATCCGCCGCCGTAGCGCGACCGGATCGACGCTTTGCACGTTCTCGCCTTCGATCGTGATGGTGCCGCCATCGACCTCGATCAGCCGGTTGGCGAGCCGCAGCAGCGTGGTCTTGCCGGAGCCCGAGCCGCCGACGATCGCCACAAACTCGCCCTCGGCGATGTCGAGCGACAAATCGTCCACGGCCTTGAGCGGGCCGAAGCTTTTGGTGACGTGCTGGTAGCTGATCGCCAGCTTGGAAGGCATCGCGGGTGGGCTCGCTTTTCTCTTACCCTCCCCCTCCAGGGGAGGGTAAGAGCACGGCAAGTCCCCATGCGTAGCACGCCTGGCGCCTTGATTGAACTTGGCCGCGCGAGCGGCTAAGGCATCGGGCCAAGTTCGGAGGGAATACATGTCAACGCCAACGGCAGTGGCGCTGGAAGATGCCAAGGTTGCGTTCCGGCTCGGGGACGGGCGGGTCTATACGGCGGTGGAAAAGGCCCATCTCACGGTCGCGCAAGGCGAGTTCGTCGCCATCGTCGGGCCCACGGGCTGCGGGAAATCGACGCTGCTCAACGTCGCGGCCGGGCTGCTGAAGCCGGCCGCCGGCAATGTCAGGATATTCGACCGACCGCTGGCGGGGCTGAACCGGGATGCCGGCTACCTGTTCCAGGCCGACGCGCTGTTCCCGTGGAAGACCGCGCTCGACAATGTCGCGATCGGGCTGGAGATCAAAGGCACGCCGCGAGCCGAGGCACTGCCGCGCGCACAGAAATGGCTGACGTCGGTCGGCCTTGGCGCGTTCGCGGGTCGCTATCCGCACATGCTCTCCGGCGGCCAACGCAAGCGCGTGGCGCTGGCGCAGGTGCTGATCCGCGATCCAAAAATCCTCTTGATGGACGAGCCGTTCGGGCCGCTCGATGCGCAGACCCGCCAGGTGATGGGCAACCTGCTGCTCGACCTCTGGAATGCCGACCGCAAGGCCGTGCTGTTCGTGACCCATGATCTCGAAGAGGCGATCGCGCTCGCCGACCGCGTCGTGATCATGTCGGCCGGGCCGTCCTCGCGTATCATCGGCGACTGGCGCGTGAGCCTGCCGCGCCCGCGCGACATCTTCGAGGTGCGTCTCGACAAGGAGTTCCATGCGCTCCATCGCGAGATCTGGAGTGTGCTCAAGGACGAGGTGATGAAGGGCTACGCGCAGTCCACGCAAGCGGCGGAGGCGGTCTGATGTCGCGCCCGACGCTGTTCGCGCTGCAAGTCCTGGTCGCGGTCGTCTGCATCGTGCTGTGGCAGGTGCTGTCGACCGTTCCCGTGTTCGGCAAGATCCTGCTGCCGCCGTTCTTCTTCTCCAACCCGTTCGACGTGTTCAGCCAGATCGTGAAGTGGTTCTCGTCCGGCGTGATCTGGAAGCATCTCGGCATCACGCTGACGGAATCGATCCTGGCCTTCGTGATCGGATCGGCCGGTGGTGTGCTGGTCGGCTTCTGGTTCGCGCGCCAGCCGCTGGTCGCCGCGGTGTTCGACCCTTACGTCAAGATGGTCAACGCGCTGCCCCGCGTGGTGCTGGCGCCGATCTTCGCGCTGTGGCTGGGCCTCGGCATCTGGTCCAAGGTCGCGCTCGGCGTGACCTTGGTGTTCTTCATCGTGTTCTTCAACGTCTATCAGGGCGTCAAGGAGGTCAGCCGCACCGTGCTCGACAACGGCCGCATGCTTGGCATGAGCGAGCGGCAGCTGATGCGGCATGTTTATTGGCCGTCGGCGCTGTCCTGGATGTTCTCCTCGCTGCACACCTCGGTCGGCTTCGCGGTGGTCGGTGCGGTCGTCGGCGAATATCTGGGATCGGCAGCGGGCCTTGGCTATCTCATTCAGCAGGCCGAGGGCGTGTTCGACGTCGCCGGCGTGTTCGCCGGGATGTTCGTGCTGTCGGCCTTCGTCATCCTGATCGACTATGGGGTCACGCTGGTGGAGCGGCGCCTGTTGGTGTGGCGGCCGACCGCGTCGGATGGGCGCGGCTAGGCGCGAGGCGGGACCCGCGTATCGGCGCGGGCCCCAGTCGCGAAGCTTCAATCCAGCAGCTTGGTGTCGTCGGGCGCCTGCGGCGGCGTCTTGATTGCGATGGCCTTGACCTGTCCGCTGATCGGCTTGGTGCCGCCATGCGGCGTGCCCTTCGGAATGATGACGAGGTCGCCCGGCTTCACCGTGACCTCCTTGTCGCCGAGCCAGATCGTGCCGGTGCCGTCGAGGATGTACTGGATCTCGTTGGTGTTGGGATGCATGTGCTTGGGCACATTGCCGACCTGGATCGAGATCGTGGCGCCGTCGGCACTGGCGAACATTTTTGAGCGGAAGCCGACATTGTTGGCGGCGCCGAGCGCATCGGCTTCCATCTCTCCGGTGTGGATGATCTGCGCGGTGATGTTCTCGGCGGCGAGCGCCGGCCGGAGCAGTTGGTTCGCGCCGCATCCGGCGGCAAAGGCGGCGGCGATCGACAGCCCGATTGCAAGGCGATTCATGGATGATCCTCCCCATCACAAGTTTGTTGTTGTACCCGCATGCTATTGCGCCAAAAGGCCGATGGCCAGTGCCTTGGGCCACGCTTCTCAAGCCTGTCGCGCTGCTCTATGGTGCCGCCGGCCGAACGGAGGAAACCAATGAAGAACACGATTGCCAGGCTCGCCGGTGCGCTGATCGCGCTGACACTCACCACCTCGCTTGCCGCAGCGCAAAGCAAGGTCACCATCGCGGTCGGCGGCGGCTCCTGCCTATGCTATTTGCCGACGGTGCTGGCCAAGCAGCTCGGCGAATACGATAAGGCCGGCCTCAGTGTCGAGCTGGTCGACCTCAAGGGCGGCTCGGACGCGCTCAAGGCCGTGCTCGGCGGCAGCGCCGACGTCGTGTCCGGCTATTTCGACCATTGCGTCAATCTGGCTGCCAAGAAGCAGGAGCTCCAGGCTTTCGTGGTCTATGACCGCTATCCCGGCCTCGTGCTCGTGGTCGCGCCCTCGCGCACCAACGACATCAAGTCGGTCAAGGATCTGGCCGGCAAGAAGGTCGGCGTCAGCGCGCCCGGCTCCTCGACCGACTTCTTCCTGAAGTACATGCTCAAGAAGAACGGCATCGATCCGACCAGCGCCGCCGTGATTGGCGTCGGCCTCGGCGCCACTGCGGTCGCCGCGATGGAGCAGGGCCAGATCGACGCGGCCGTGATGCTCGACCCCTCCGTCACCGTGCTCCAGGGCAGCCACAAGGATCTGCGCATCCTGTCCGACACCCGCACGCAGAAGGACACGCTCGAGACCTTCGGTGGCGAATATCCCGGCGGCGCGCTGTACTCGACCGCGGCCTGGGTTGCCAAGCACGAGAAGGAGACCCAGGCGCTCACCAACGCGATCCTCGCCACGCTCGCCTGGATCCACTCGCATTCGCCAGAGGAGATCATGGCGAAAATGCCGGAAGAGACGGTCGGCAAGAACAAGGATCTCTATCTCGCCGCGCTGAAGAACACGATCCCGATGTTCTCCGAAACCGGCAAGATGGACCCGAAGGGCGCGGATGCCGTGCTCGCCGTGTTCAGCGTCGGCTCGCCCGAGGTGGCCAACGCCAAGATCGACGTCAGCAAGACCTTCACCAACAAGTTCGTCGAGCAGGCCAAGAAGACCACGGGGAATGCCAAATAGCTGACGCGAAGGCGTGGTAGACGCCCCCTCATGATGTCACCGATCATTCATCGCGTCACGACCCTTGCTCTTGCCGTGCGGCCGATCCTCTGGCCGTTCGCCGAGGAGCGTCGCGACGAGATCGCGGCGCACTTCGCCGAAAAGCAGCGTGAGCGGCCGAAGATCTGGAACGGCCGTGTCCTGCTCGGGCGCGATCCCGTGTTCACGGACGGCCGTTTCGCCTCGACCTATTTCGAGACCGATTTCGCAAGTTTCCTTGCCTGGCGCGACTGGGGCTTTCCCGGCGCGCCCGTGTTCAACGGGTTTGGCATGGGCGCGCTGCGCACGTCCGACGGCGCCTTCCTGATGGGCGAGATGGCGCAGCACACCGCGAACGCAGGCCGCATCTATTTCCCGTCGGGGACGCCCGATCTCGACGATGTCAGGGATGGGACGCTGGATATTCCCGGCAGCGTCGTCCGCGAAATTCAGGAGGAGACCGGCTTGACGGCGGCGGACTATCAGGCCGAGCCGGACTGGTATTGCGTCGTCAGCGGCCCCACGATTGCGATGATGCAGGTGCTCAACCTCGATATGCCCGGCGACGAGGCTCGCGCCCGGATCGAAGCCAATCTCGCCTGTGAGGACGAGCCTGAATTGTCGGCGATTCATCTCGTGCGCGGGATGGGTGATCTCACGCCGACCATGCCGCGATTTGTCACGGCCTTTATCGAGCAGCAGTTCGCCTCGCGCTGATGCGCGAGGCTTGACATCCCTGCGCTCTGCCCATGTGATGGGGGCAACCAAAAGCAAGACGAATGCAATGCACAATCGTCCAGGGAGGTTTTGATGCGCCTGCGCATGGCTGCCCGATTGGTACGTGGGCTGGTGATCGCGATATCCGCGACGAGCCTGGCGGTGGCCGCCCAGGCTCAGGACAAGAAGATCAAGATCGGCGTTGTTTTTGATTTGACCGGACCTCTGGCCGGCGGCGGTTCCGAACTCGGCTATATCGGCGCAAAGATCATCCTCGACCATTTCGCCAAGACCGGCGTCGAAGGCTACAAGATCGAGGCGGTCTATGCCGACGCGCAGAGCAAGCCCGACATCGCCATCAACGAATCCGTCCGCCTGCTCGAGCAGGAGAAGGTCGACATGGTGCTCGGCTTCTTCTCCTCGGCGCAGTGCGTGCCGGTGGCCGCCCGCGTCGAGCAGCTCAAGAAGTTCATGTGGATGACGACCTGCATCTCGTCCGCCGTGTTCAACGAGAAGGGCTACAAATACGTTTTCCGCCCGCAGGCGAGCGGCGACCAGTTCGGCATGATGACGATGGATTTCATCGCGCAGAACGCCAAGGCGAAGTTCGACAAGGAGCCAAAGGACCTGCGCGTCGCCATCATCCACGAGGACGGCGCCTATGGTGTCGACGTCTCCAAGGGCAACGAGGCAGGCGCGAAGAAAGCCGGCTTCAACGTCGTGATGAAGGAGGGCTATT
Source organism: Bradyrhizobium sp. AC87j1 (assembly GCF_002936975.1). Taxonomy (NCBI): domain Bacteria; kingdom Pseudomonadati; phylum Pseudomonadota; class Alphaproteobacteria; order Hyphomicrobiales; family Nitrobacteraceae; genus Bradyrhizobium; species Bradyrhizobium sp. AC87j1. Next base: position 33,234 of record NZ_PTFE01000031.1, on the reverse strand, counting down.
CGGCGACCGCGCCCGATCTGTCCGCGCTGGTGACCAAGCTGAAGCGCGCCAAGCCCGACGTGATCTTCCACACCGGCTACAACCCCGACATCACGCTGCTGCTCCGCCAGGCCCGCGAGCAGGGCCTGAAGTTCGGCGCGCTGATGGGGCATGGCGCGGGCTACGGCGTCTATGAGAAGCTGAAGGAAGGCATGGGGACCGACGCCACCTACATCTTCAACGCCGACCCGATCTCGATCTGGCTCGCCAACCAGAAGACCATGGATCCGAAGCTGCCACCCGTGATCAAGATGGTCGGCGAGGAGTTCGACAAGATCCGGCTCGGCGTTGCCATCCGCTCTGCCCATGTCGGCATCGGCGCTTCCAACACTTACGTGTTCATGGCCGACGTGCTGCCGCGCGCGATCAAGAAGTACGGCGGCGTCGATCCCGAGGCGCTACGCAAGGCGGCGCTCGACACCGACATCCCCGAAGGCGGCACCATGCTCGGCTTCGGCGTGAAGTTCTACGGCGAGGGCAGCCCCATGGCGGGGCAGAACGAGCGCTCGTTTCCCGTCGTGATCCAGTATATCGACGACAAATCCTCCGTGGTATGGCCCAAGAGCCAGGCGCAGCGCGAAGCCGTGCTGCCGCTGCCGAAAGGCACCACCTACAGCAACCAATAGCGGCGGAGTGCTCTGGTGCTGGAGGTCAGTGGGCTGGTGAAGCGGTTCGGCGGCTTCACCGCCGTCAACAACGTGTCGTTTCGGGTTGATCAGGGCGAGATCCTCGGCCTGATCGGGCCGAACGGTTCGGGCAAGAGCACGATCTTCAACATGCTCTCCGGCACGCTGGCGCCGACATCGGGCTCGATCGTGTTCGGCGGCTCCGAGATCGCGGGCCTCGCACCGCACCGGATCATCAACAGCGGCGTCGGCCGCACCTTCCAGATTCCGCGGCCGTTCCGCCGCCTGACCATCTTCGAGAACGTCGCGCTCGCCGGCTTTTACGGCCAGGGCCGCCACAGCCGTGCCAGGGCGGAGGAGGCGGCGGAAAGATCGCTGGCGATGGTCGGCCTGCCGACCGATCGCCATGCCAGCGTCGACGGTCTGGGCGCAGCGGGGTTGAAGAAGCTCGAGCTTGCTAAAGCGCTCGCCACGGCGCCAAAGCTGCTGCTGGCCGACGAGAGCCTCGGCGGTCTCGACGAAACCGAGATGGATCAGGCCGCCGACATGCTGCGCAACATCCGCGACGAGCTCGGCATCACCATCATCTGGGTCGAGCACATCATGGGCGTGCTGATGCGCGTCGTCGATCGCGTCATGGTGCTCGATCACGGCGAGAAGATCTCGGAAGGCTTGCCGAGCGCGGTCGCGGGCGACCCGCGCGTGATCGAGGTCTATCTCGGCACCGATGCCGAGACCACGCAGGCCGCGGCCGCCGAAGCGCGCCGCCGCGCGGGAGGCTAGGCATGCTGGAGCTCCGCGCCGTCAATGCCGGCTATGGCACGTTCCAGGCGCTGTTCGATGTCAATCTCGACGTGAAGGCCGGCGAAGCCGTCGGCGTCATCGGCCCCAATGGCGCCGGCAAGACCACCCTGATGCGTGTCATCTCCGGCCTGATCCGTCCCTCGCGCGGCTCGATCCGGATGGAGGGGACCGACGTCGTGGCAACGCCGCCGCACAAGATCGTCAGCCTCGGCATCGCGCATGTGCCGGAAAACCGGCGGCTGTTTCCGCAGCTCTCGGTCGACGACAATCTCAAGATGGGCGCCTTCATGAAGGAGGCGCGGGGTCATTATGCCGAGCGGCTCGAAGTGGTGTTCGGCCTGTTTCCGCGCCTGAAGGAGCGCCGCCACCAGATGGCCGGCACCATGTCTGGCGGCGAGCAGCAGATGTGCGCGATCGGCCGCGCGCTGATGTCCAATCCAAAGCTGCTGCTGCTCGACGAGCCCTCGGCGGGCTTGGCGCCGGTCGTGGTGCAGCAGGTGTTCGAGCTGGTGAAGCGGATCCGCGCCAGCGGGCTGACCGTGCTGATCGTGGAGCAGAACGTGCAGCAGGTGCTGAAAGTGGTCGATCGCGCCTATCTGATCGAGGCGGGCACCATCCGGGCGTCCGGCACGTCCGCCGAAATGCTGGCGAGCGACACGGTCAAGGAAGCGTATCTCGGGGTGTGAGGGGGCATGCAGGCATTCTTGGACATCTTCGACATCTATCTGCTGGAGGCCGTGATCAACGGCATCCTGCTCGGCGGCGTGCTGGCGCTGCTCGCGCTCGGGCTGAACCTGATCTTCGGCGTCATCGACGTGACCTGGATCTGCTATGCCGAGCTGGTGATGATCGGCATGTACGCCATGTATTTCATGGTGCAGTATTACGGCGTCAGCTATTTCGTCGCCGCGCCTCTCACCATCGTGCTGGTCGCGATCCTCGGCGCGGCGCTGCATTACCTCGTGATCGCGCCGCTGCTGACAGCGCCGCCGATCAACCAGCTGCTCGCTACCGGCGGGGTGCTGTTCGTGCTGCAGAGCTTTGCCACCGTCGCCTTCGGCATCGACTTCCGCAATCTCGGCATCCGCCTGCCGGTGCTCGCCCTCGGCGACATGAATTTCAGCTACGCGCGGCTGCTCTCGTTTCTGGCCGCGCTGGTCGGCATGGTCGCCGTCTATCTGTTCATGACTCGCACCTTCACCGGCACCGCGATCCGCGCCATCTCGCAGGACCGGCAGATCATGGCGCTGATGGGCGTCGACACCAAGCGGATCTATCTCATCACCTCCGCAATCGGCGGCGGGTTGGCCGGGCTCGCCGCCTGCCTCCTGGTGCTGCAATATGACGTGCATCCGTTCGTCGGCCTCTCCTTTGGGCCGATCACCTTTCTGATCTGCGTGCTCGGCGGGCTCGGCAATTTCATCGGCGGCTTCATCGCCGCCTTCGTGTTTGCCGAGATCATCTCGCTCGGCGGCCTGTTCTCCGACCTGGAATGGGGCTATGTGCTCGCCTTCGCCTTCTTCATCGTCATGATGTTCATCCGGCCCGCGGGCCTGCTCGCGAGGCGCCGATGATGGGGCAGGGACGGCTTGCAGCATGGGGGATTGGGCTGGCGGCGCTGGTCGCGCTGCCCTTCGTCTATCGCGATCCCTATCATCTGCACATCCTGGTGCTGATCCTGATCTGGTCGTTCGCCTATACGTCGTGGTCGATGATGGGGCGGTTCGGCCTCGTCTCGCTCGGCCATGGCGGCTTCATGGGGATCGGCGCCTATGTCACTGCGCTGCTCTGGAACCACCTCGGCGTGTCGCCCTGGATCGGCATTCCCGTCAGCATGGTCGCGGCCGGCGCACTGGCCCTGATCGTCGGCTATCCCTGCTTCCGCTTCCGCATCACCGGACACTATTTCGTTCTGGTGACGCTGGCGCTGTCAGGCATCGTGCTCCAGGTCATCACGGCGACGCGCGACTACACCGGCGGCTCGCTCGGCTACACGCCGAATCGAACCTCGGGCAACAAGCTGCTGGCACTGCAGTTCGACGACAAGATCACCTGGTATCTGATTGCGCTCGGGGTCTGGCTGTTCGGCATCGTGGTCTGGCACTGGGTCGACCGCAGCATGAGCCGCTACGCGCTGGAGGCGATCTCGGAGGACGAGGATGCAGCGGCCGCCGCCGGCGTCGACGTCACCGCGGAGAAGCTGAAGATCACGCTGCTCAGTGCCCTGATGACGGCGCTTGCGGGCGCGATCTACTGCCAGTACCAGATGTTCATCACGCCCGACACCGTCAGCGGCATCGCGGTGTCGCTCCAGATGGTGTTCGCGGCCATCGTCGGCGGCCTGTTCGTCTCGCTCGGCCCGACCTTCGGCGCCGTGATCACCATCCTGCTGGCGGAAACCCTTCGCATCGGCTTCGGCACCAAGGCGGTCGGCTGGGACAATCTCGTCTATGGCGTGCTGCTGGTCCTTTTCATCATATTCCTTCCCAAGGGCATCCTTGGTAGCGTGCTCGACCGATTGAAGCCGCAACGCAAGGTGCCCCGCGCTCATGAGCAAGAAGCCGTCCAAATCGCTCGCCCAGGAACTTGACCGCTACATCACGCCGTTCCGCTATGACGGCTCGGGCAAGTTTCATCTCAAGGCGCACAAGACCGACGAGAAGGGCGATCTCGACAAGGAGAAGGCGTTGGCGATTCTCGACGCCAACAAGAAGCGGCTGATCGGGTTTCAGGAGAAGCTCTATGCCCAGGACCGCTGGTCGCTCCTGATCGTGTTCCAGGCCATGGACGCCGGCGGCAAGGACAGCGCCATCAAGGCGATCTTCGAGGGCATCAATCCGCAGGGATGCGAGGTCCATGCCTTCAAGGCGCCGAGCAGCAAGGAGCTCGACCACGATTTCCTATGGCGCCACGCGATCGCGCTGCCCGAGCGCGGCCATATCGGCATCTTCAACCGCTCCCATTACGAGGAATGCCTGGTGACGCGCGTGCACCCGGAGATCCTCGCCAAGGAGAAGCTGCCGCAAAAGCTCCTCACCAAGAACATCTGGAAGGAACGGTTCGAGGACATCTCGGCGTTCGAGCGCTATCTCTGCCGCAACGGCACCGTGGTGCTGAAGTTCTTCCTCAACGTGTCCAAGGACGAGCAGCGCGAGCGCTTCCTCGATCGGCTGGAGGACCCGGCCAAGCAGTGGAAGTTCTCCATGGACGACATCAAGGAGCGCGCGCTGTGGCCGCGCTATCAGGCGGTCTACCAGGACATCGTCCGGCACACCTCGACGCCTCATGCGCCGTGGTACGTCGTGCCCGCGGACCACAAATGGTTTGCGCGCGTTGTGATCGGCTCGGTGATCAATGCCGCGCTCGAAAAGCTCGACCTGCGTTTCCCCCGCGCCGACAAGGCCTCGGTGGCGGAGTTCGACGAGGTGCGCAAGGCACTGGAGAAAGAGGGGACGGGAGGCAAGAAGAAAGCAAAGTGACAGCCAACCGGACCGCCGACCGAAAAACCGTCAATTTCGCGCTCCAGGGCGGCGGCGCGCACGGCGCCTTCGTCTGGGGCGTGCTCGACCAGGTGCTCGAAGACGGCAGGCTCGCGATCGAGGCCGTCAGTGCAACCAGTGCCGGCGCCATGAATGCGGTGGCGATGGCTTCCGGCATGGCGCACGGGGGCGCGCAGGCCGCGCGGGAGAGCCTGCACGCATTCTGGTACGAAGTGTCTCGCATGGACATGGCGTACGATTTGATGTCGCCGCTGAACCAGTGGATCCAGGCCCTGAAGCTGCCGCCGGAATATCATCCGGTTCACGCCGTCATCCACACGTTGACGCACACGCTGCCGCCAGGCCTGCTCAATCCCTTTCATTTCAATCCGCTCCGGTCGCTCTTGCAGCGGGTCGTCGATTTCGATCGGCTCAATTCCTCGCCCGAGGCGCCGCAACTGTTCCTCAACGCGACCAACGTCCGCACCGGCAAGATCAAGGTATTTCAGAGCCCGCATCTCACCGCGGAGACCGTACTGGCCTCGGCCTGCCTGCCGCCCTATTTCCAGGCCGTCGAGATCGACGGCGAGCATTATTGGGACGGCGGCTATCTCGGCAATCCCGCGATCTTCCCGCTGATCTACCGCAAGGGCAGCCACGACGTCGTCGTCGTGCAGGTCACGGCCATCCGGCGCGACGAGCTGCCGACGAGCGCGGCCGACGTCCTCCATCGCATCAACGAGATCAGCTTCAATTCGTCCCTGATGCGCGAGATGCGCGCTATCGCCTTCGCCACACGGCTGATCGACGATGGCGAGCTCGACAGCGGCAAGCACAGCCGCATGTACATGCACTGGATCGGCAACGACCAGCTGATGTCGCAGCTCGGCACGGCCACGCAATTCCATCCCGAATGGAGCCTGTTGTGCCGCCTGCGCGACGAGGGCCGTTCGGCGGCGCGAAGCTGGCTGGCGCGCAACTTCGACCGGGTCGGGACGGCCTCGACGGTGGACCTGGCCGACATGTTTCTCTAGGCCACAGACAAAAAACTACGAAAACGACCCCATGCACAGTAGCCGGGCGTAGCGGAATCAATGGCTTGCCATCGGGTGTCATATGAATGCGGATTTTGCGAAATGGACTTGATGCGTCGGGCAAAATAGATGCCGAACCCTGCGGAACTGACGCCTCCAATTGTGATCGCGCGCTTGTCGATCCCGCTTGACAGTTTTGTGGCACAGGAGGACCATTCCGCTGGTCGCAATAAGCGACGCGCAACGTCCACCTCATGAGCAAGGGGAGGTCTATGACTCCACCTCCGCAAATCCAGCCGCGTTAAGTGCGATGGAGCTCGTTCGGACTATCGCATAGCGGCGGAAACCGCGAACGGCACGCCGGGTCAAGGTTTAGAGGGCTGCATCAGTAAGGCAGAGCCCCTACCTTCCCGGCGCTGTATTTTGCATCACATCGATCGTGTCCGGATGGCCGTGACAAGGCTGACCGCGACAGGTGGTTTTGACATCCTGCTTTTCTCCTCCACCTTCCTCCTTGCCGTCATTCCGGGCCGCCTCCCGGAATGACGGAGGGTGTAGCATGGCAGGTCGGCTGGCCCGAGCGCGTCTCGAAGAATGGCCGCGACGCAATTGCCAGGCAACTGACCCGCGCCGATGCTGCGGTTCCCCGATCTTCGCATTGCGGTAAATGCCAAGAGAATGTCGCCTCATAGGCCAACTTCCGACACAGGCCGGAGGCGAATAGCTGCGATCCGACATGACGCATGTGCTTCGGCGGTGACGGTCCCGACGCCGCCGGCTCATTCATTTTTTCCAGGGAATCCTCGTGTCGCATAAGCTTGCCCCGGCGGTCCTCGCCGCTCTCTTCCTCGCGATCTTCTCTGTCTCCGGTGTCCGCGCCGAAACGCCTCGGCCTGCGACGAATAGCGCTGCCGCACTGTCGCCCGACGAAGCCAGGCGCGCGCTGGAGACGCTCCAGGACGACAAGAAGCGCGCGCAGATGATCGATACGCTGCGCGCGATCGCGAGTGCGTCCGGTCAGCAGCAGCCTGCGCCGCCCGCGCCTGAGCAGAAGTCGCCGATCCCGCTCTCCGCCGATGGCCTCGGGGCGCAACTCCTGCTCACGGTGTCGGAGGAGATCGGCGCGATCTCGAGCGAGATCGCCAGCATGGCGCGGACGCTCACGCACTTCCCGGCCTTCTACTACTGGTTCCTGCGGACTGCGAACGATCCTGCCGCCTACAATCTCCTGATCGAGATCGCCTGGAAGCTGGCGCTGGTGCTCGGCTGCGCCCTTGCGGCCGAGTGGGTGATCTTTCGCCTGATCCGCCGCCCGGTCGCGTTCCTGGAAGGGCGCGTGCCGCAAACCGCGCACCTGCCGGCACAGGTGATCCCCATTGCCGACCCGCCGTCCTCAACGGCCGATGTCACGCCCGCGCCCGACTTGAACAAGCGACGCCACAGCCTCGCGCGCGTGTGGCAGGCCCTGTTGCGGCTGCCCTTCGTGCTGGGACGTCTCGTGCTCGAACTGCTGCCGGTGGTCATCTTCGTCGGCGTCGCCACCGCGCTGCTCGGCACCGAGATCGGCGAACCCACGACCGTTCGCCTCGTGATCCTCGCGGTGGTCAATGCCTATGCCTTCTCGCGCGGGCTCATCTGCGTGATCCGGGCGCTGGCGGGACCGTTCGGGCTGCTTCCGGTCCGGGCCGAGACCGCGGCCTATATCGAGATCTGGGCGCGCCGCATCGTCGGCGTCGGCGTCTCCGGCATCGCCTTTGCCAATGTGGCCCTGCTGCTCGGCCTGCATCGTACCGGTTATGCGGCGCTGCTGCGCATGGTGATGCTGGTCGTGCACCTCTTCATCGTCGTCATCATCCTGCAATGCCGCCGGCAGGTCGCCGACGCCATCCGTGCGCCGGCCGAGCGGCAGGGCATCGCGGCCCGCCTGCGCAACCGCGTCGCCGGCGGCTGGCACTATCTCGCCATCGCGCTCGATCTTGCGCTGTGGGCGGTGTGGGCGCTCAACATCCGCAACGGCTATTCGCTGCTTTTGCAGTATTTCGTCGGTACGGTCGTGGTGGCGCTGGTCACGCGCGTCGCCATCATGCTGACGCTCAGCCTGATCGACCGCGGCTTCCGCATCAAGCCGGAGATCCTCCAGCGCTTTCCCGGTCTCGAGATCCGCGCCAACCGCTATCTGCCGCTGCTGCGCAAGATCGTATCCGGCGTGATCGGCTTCATCGGCTTCGTCGCCGTGCTCGAGGTGTGGGGCGTGGACGCCATCGTCTGGTTCTATGGCGGCCAGATCGGCAGCCGGCTGATCTCGGCCGTGGTGACGATCGGCCTCGCCGTCCTGATCGCGGCGGCGATCTGGGAAGCCAGCAACGCGCTGCTGGACCGCCAGATCAACACGCTGTCGCGGGATGGGCACTACGCCCGTGCCGCGCGGTTGCGCACCTTCCAGCCGATGCTACGTACCGCGCTGCTGTGCCTGATCGCCACCGTCGTCGGCCTCACCGCGCTGAGCGAGATCGGCGTCAACGTCGCGCCGCTGCTCGCGGGCGCCGGCATCGTCGGCATCGCCATCGGCTTCGGCTCGCAGAAGCTGGTGCAGGACCTCATCACCGGGCTGTTCCTGCTGCTGGAGAACACGGTCCAGGTCGGCGACAATGTCAGCGTGTCGGGGCTGTCTGGCGTGGTCGAGAACGTCTCGATCCGCACCATACGTCTGCGCGCCGGCGACGGCGCCGTGCACATCGTGCCGTTCAGCGCGGTCACGACCATCACCAATGCCAGCCGCGGCGCCGGCAACGCCTCGGTCAGCGTCAACGTCGCCTACAAGGAAGACACCGACCGCGCCGGCCAGATCCTCAAGGACATCGTCGACGAGATGCGCCGCGAACCGGAATTCCGTCCGCTGATCCGCGGCGACCTCGATCTGTGGGGCATCGACAAGGTCGACGGCGCGATGGTGTCGATCGTCGGCCAGATCCGCTGCACCGAGGCCGGGCGCTGGCCGGTTCAGCGCGAATTCAACCGCCGCATGAAGCTGCGCTTCCAGCAGAACGGCATCGATGTCGCATCCGCCACCCAGACCATCTTGATGCACGTCGTGCCGCCGGCAGATGGCGCGGCCAATCTGACGCCGCGGCGAGCGGCCGGATAGCCATCGGCTGTAACTTCCGGCTTGCCTCCGCCCGTCCGGCAGCGTTCACTCAGCCTCCAGCCCGCTGCCGACATGCGGGCGGCGAAAATGGGTGGGTGGAATGCTACGAGGGCTGTGCGCCGCCTTGCGCGGTCATTTGATCGTCTTGTGCGCCGTGGTCGGATGTGGGGCGTGGATTGCACCGGGCCATGCGCAGCCGTTTCCCTCGCGCCCCGTAACTCTCATCGTGCCGTTCGCGGCGGGCGGTCCGACCGACACGCTGGCGCGGATCCTGTCCGAGCGGATCGCCGCCGAGCTACGCACCACGGTTGTGGTCGAGAACGTGGCCGGCGCCTCCGGCAGCATTGCCGGCGCGCGCGTTGCACGCGCAACACCCGACGGCACCACGATCACGATCGGCCATTGGGGCACGCATGTGCTGAACGGCGCGATCTTCAAGCTGCCCTATGACGTGGTCGCCGATTTCGAGCCGGTCGCAATGATCGCGATGGGGACGCAGCTCATCGTCGGCAGGAAGTCGCTCGAGGCGAACAGCCTGAAAGAGATGATCGCCTGGCTGAAGGGCAACCCCGGCAAGGCCACCGCCGGGACGGCCGGGGCCGGCACGGGCGCGCATGTCGCCGGCGTCTTCTTCAAGGACAAGACCGGCACCGACTTCCAGTTCGTGCCTTATCGCGGCGCAGGACCCGCCATGATCGATCTCGTCGCGGGGCAGATCGACATCATGTTCGACCAGGCCTCGAACTCGCTGCCGCACGTCAAGAGCGGCGCGATCAAGGCCTTCGCGGTGACCTCGCCGACGCGGCTCGCTTCTGCGCCTGATGTGCCGACCGTCGACGAAGCGGGCCTGCCGGGCCTTTACATTTCCTACTGGCACGGCATCTGGGCACCGAAGAACACGCCGAAGGACATCGTCACGAAGCTCAACGCGGCGATCGTCGCCGTGCTCGCCGAGCCTGCCGTCAAGCAGCGCTTTGCCGAACTGGGGCAGGAGATTCCGCTACCTGCGCAGCAGACGCCCGCAGCGCTTGCGGCGCTCCAGAAGGCCGAGACCGAGAAATGGTGGCCGATCGTGAAGGCTGCCGATATCAAGCCGGAATAGCCGCGGCGTTAACCTTTTCTCGCGTGCAACTGCCAGTCGTTCGCGAAAGTCTCGCTGCGGTGCGAGATCACAATCGATGCCTCAGTCGCTACGTCCTTGATCTCAATGGAGCGCTGGCCGACAATGTCCGCGGTTCAATATGAAGCTTCTTGGGGGAATTCGTGAATAGACCTGCCCGGGTCGTTGCCCAACCGACGTCGTCCAATCCGCCGCAAGGCATGACATTGCTGCGCGATCCCTTGCTCAACAAGGGGACCGCCTTCACGGAAGCCGAGCGCGAGGCCCTGGGCCTGCGCGGCCTGTTGCCGCCTTGCGTGCTGACGATGGAGACGCAGGCTCAGCGCGTCCTCACCAATCTGCGCACGCTGCCGACCGATCTAGAGAAGTACGTCGCGCTGAACGCGCTGCATGACCGCAACGAGGCGCTGTTCTTCCGCGTCGTCGTCGACAACATCGATGAGATCCAGCCGATCATCTACACCCCGACGGTCGGGCTTGCCTGCCAGAAATTCGGCCTGATCTTCCAGCGGCCGCGCGGCATGTTCATCTCCTCGCGCGACCGCGGCCAGATCGCCGAGCTTCTGAAGAACTGGCCCTATCCGGCCAAGCTGATCGTCGTCACCGACGGCGAGCGCATTTTGGGACTTGGCGATCTCGGTGCCAACGGCATGGGCATCCCGGTCGGCAAGCTCTCGCTCTATTCGGCCTGCGCGGGCGTGCATCCGGAAGCGTGCCTGCCGATTGTGCTCGACGTCGGCACCAACAACGAAGAGCTGCTGAACGATCCCTATTATCTCGGCCTGCGCGAGCGGCGGCTGACGGGCGAAGCCTATGACAGCTTCGTCAACGAATTCATGCAAGCTGCGCGAAATACCTTTCCGGGCGTGCTGATCCAGTTCGAGGATTTCGCCAATCACTCGGCGTTCAAGCTGCTGCACAAATATCGGGACGAAGCCTGCGTCTTCAACGACGACATTCAGGGCACCGCGGCGGTCGCGCTCGCCGGCCTGTTCTCGGCGCTACGCGTGAACGGCGGCAAGCTGAAGGATCAGAAGATCCTGTTCTTAGGGGCAGGCGAAGCGGCAACCGGCATCGCCGATCTCGTGGTGTCCGCGATGATGGCGGAGGGCGCTTCGGAAGCCGAAGCACTGCGACGCAACTGGTTGGTGGATTCCCGCGGCCTCGTCGTCGGCGGCCGCGAAGGCCTCTCCGGCCACAAGCTGCGCTACGCCCATGCCGGCCAGGCGCCGATCGCCGACTTCCTCACCGCGATCAAGACGCTGAAGCCGACGGCGATCATCGGTGTCGCCGCGGTCGGCGGCGCCTTCACGCCCGAAGTGCTCAAGGCGATGGCCGAGCTCAACGAGCAGCCGATCGTGTTCGCGCTCTCCAACCCGACCTCGAAGGCCGAATGCTCGGCGGAGGACGCCTATCGCTACACCGAAGGGCGCGCGCTGTTCGCCTGCGGCAGCCCATATGATCCGGTGACGCTCGACGGCCGCAGATTCGTGCCGCGCCAGGGCAACAACTCCTACATCTTCCCCGGCGTTGGCCTCGGCGTCATCGCCAGCGGCTCAAAGCTGGTGACCGACGAGATGTTCATGGCGGCGGCCCATACGCTCGCCAATTGCGTCGGCAAGGAGGATCTCGCGCAGGGCAGCCTGTATCCGGCCCTGCCGCGCATCCGCGAAGTCTCGGTCCGCATCGCCGCGGCCGTTGCTGATGTCGCCTATCAGCGCGGGCTCGCCGACGGACCCGCGCCCAACGACGTCAAGGCTCTCGTCCAGTCCCAGATGTACGAACCGCATTACTAACCGCCATCCCCCGCCCAAGCGGCGCGGTTAGGGCGCGTCACGTGTCCGCCTCGTCATGGCCGGGCTTGTCCCGGCCATCCACGTCTTGACGCGCGGTACGAAAGAACTTGGATGCCCGGGACAAGCCCGGGCATGACGACCTCGCATATTTCGACTTCCCTCAAATCACGAACCGGCAACTAGGTCAGCACACCGACACCATCCCAGGTGGAATCGCCGTTGTGCCGCGCGGCCGCATATGCGACAATCTGTAGCGTTACAAGAAAACACAATCCGCAAGGTAAGCCGCCATGGACGATCGTTTGCCCGAACTGGGCGACCTCGAGCACGAGGTCATGCAATTGGTTTGGGCCCATGGTCCTGTCACGGCCGAGATCGTGCGCGAGCGGTTGTCGCGGCGTCTGAAGGAATCGACGGTGCGCACGGTGCTGCGTCGGCTCGAAGAAAAGGGCTATGCTAACCACACCGTGGACGGACGTACCTACGTCTACCAGGCCGCCGAGCCGCGCGCGAAGGTTGCGGCCAAGGCGGTGCAGCGCATCGTCGACTGGTTCTGCAACGGCTCGATCGAGGAGGTCCTCGTCGGCATGGTGGACAACAAGATGCTCGACCAGCAGCAATTGCGTACGCTGGCCGACCAGGTGGCCAAGGCGAAGAAGGCGAGGGGAGTGAAGAAAGAATGATCGCAACTCTGGCGGAGGCGGCACTGCGCTCCCTTGTGCTGGGAGGCGTCGTCTGGTTCGGTCTCAATTTGTTTCGCGTGCGCAATCCGCACGTTCACATGACGGCCTGGGTCGTCGTGCTGCTGGCATCGCTGGCGATGCCATTCGTGATGCATTGGCCGACGCTCACGATCACCCGGCTGCCTTTGCCGGTCGTCGTGCCGGACGATTTTCTGCCGGCCGACATCTCGATGCTGGAGACGCCGCAGCCCGCGCTGCCAGTCGCGCCCGGCATTGCTATCGCGCCGCAAGCCAGAAGCGGGCTCTCGATCAATTGGTGGCTCGTTGCCACCGTCATCTATGCCGGCGTTGCCGGCCTGTTGCTGCTGCGGCTCGCGATCGGGCTCTGCCTGACCTGGCGTCTGGCGCGCGCGGCAAAGCCGATGAATGGCTTGCGAATGATCGATGCCGACGTGCGCGTCAGCCGCGATGTCGGCGGCCCCGTCACCTTCGGCTCGACCATTCTGGTGCCGCCGCAATTCGCCAGCTGGGACGCGAAGAAGCGCCTCGCGGTGCTCGCGCATGAAGGCGCGCATGTCGTCAACCGCGATTTCTACGTCCTCCTGCTCGCATCGCTCAACCGCGCGGTATTCTGGTTCAGCCCGTTCTCGTGGTGGCAGCTCGCGCGCCTTGCCGAGCTCGCCGAGATCATCAGCGACGCCGAGGCGATCGAGGTCATCGACGACCGGCTGTCCTATGCGGAAATCCTGCTCGATTTCGCCAGCACCGTGAAGCCGCGGCCGGTCGAGCTTGCGATGGCGCGGGCCTCGACCGTGCGTGCCCGTGTCGAGCGCATCATCGCGGCTGCCGCGATGCCCGTCGCGGTCAGTTGGCGCAAGCGGCTGTGGATCGCGGCTGCGATCGTCCCGGTGGTGATCGTGTCCGCCGGCATGATCGCCTATCGCACGCCGGACGCGGCGCCCGCCGCCGCGGATGCCGGCGAGGTGCCCGCCCAGCACTACCGCCCGTTCGTCAATTTCTACGCTATGGGTCCGGCCTCGGTGTTCGCCATCTTCCGTGAGGGCGACGAACTCTACGGCCAACTCACGGGCCAGCGCAAGCTGCGCCTCACGGTCGGCAATGACGGCACGGCGTCCTACGCGGCCTCGTCCGGCGAGATCACCTTCGCGCTCGATGCGGAGCGCCGCTCGTCCGAGCTGACGCTGCGCATGAACGGCCGCGACATTCGTGCGGTTCGTGTCGCAGAGATGCCGGCGGCGGTAGCCGAGCCGGTATCGCTCGATCCGTATGTCGGTTGGTACAGGATTGCGCCAAACCGCGTGCTGACGGTGCGGCGTGACGGTGATCGGCTCCGGGTGCAGGAAACCGTGCTGGGCCCGGCGACGCTCCTCGCCGAAGGTGCCGACATCTTCTCAATCCGTGGCGAAAATCTCCTGATCTTCCTGCGTGACGAGCAATCAAAGGTCTCGCGCGTGCTGGTGCAGAATTCGGTCTTTGGCGCCCGCCTGGCGCCCCGGATCGATGCAGCGGTGGCTCAGGCGATCGAGGCGGATTTCGCGCGCCGCCTTGCGGAAGTGCCTGACCGATTCAGGGAGCAGGTCCCGGCGCCCGGCGGCAAGGAGATGATCTTGCGCGGCATCGAGGATCTTCGCCGCGGTACGCCCAACTACGACCGGATGAGTGCGCCGCTGGCGGCCAAGGTTCACCGGCAGCTCAGTGAGTCGCGGGCGACGTTCGTGGCGCTCGGCGCGGTGGAGTCGATCTTCTTCCGCGGCGTCGGCCCCGGCGGCTACGACATCTATGGCGCCAAGTTCGAGAACGGCACGGCGGAATTTCGCCTGATGATCGAGCCGGACGGCAAGGCCGGCGACGTGCTATTCCGGGCCGACGGCAATGAGGAGCTCGGCGGCATCGTGCCTTGCGCGGAGGAGGCGAGCGTTCGCGGCCGCGCCGACACTTCGCCGATCAGGATCATGCTCTACAACGAGATGGCCGACGACATCCAGGTGGTCAATCTGGACGCGGACGGCAATCGCAGGGCGCAGATCGTCAGGCCCAACATGACCTGGTTCACCACCACGACCGTGAACAATCCCTGGATGATTGCCGACAAGTCGGGACGGTGTCTGGAGATCCTGATGCCGGGCCGGCAGACCCGCTTCCACAATGTCGAAGCTTCAAACCTCGGCGTGCGTCCGGGGCGCGCCGCCCGCCGCGCTGTTCCGATCGCCAATGGCGAGGCGATGCTGCGCCGCTATATCGAGGGCGTCGGCAGAGGACAGCCAGACTACGAGCACATGACTTCGGAAGTGGCCGACATCACGCGTCAGCAGTTGCCGTTCGACCAGGCGATCCTGGCGCGGCTCGGTGCGCTGCGTGCGGTCTCCTTCCGCGGCGTCACCGCGCTCGACAGCGACATCTACATCGCCCAGTTCGCCAATGGCTCGGCGGAATGGCGCATCGGCGTCAGGCACGACACCATCACGAAGATCGCGCTCGGGCCGAATTTCTGAGGGCAGCGGCCGCTCCCGATGTCTTGATGGAGGTGTTTCAATCTCCGCTTGTCTGCCAGTCCCGCGAATGCTACGATCTGTAGCATTACAATTCGTAGCCTCGAGCGGTGCCGTCGGGCGGGCTCGTAGAATTGGGCATTCGCCATGAGCAATTCCGCAAAGGCCGAAGCCGTGCTGGCGCTCCATCGCTTCGGGATGGGGCCGCGGCCGGGCTCGATTGCCGCCCTCGGGTCCGACCCGCGTGGCGCGCTGATTGCCGAACTCGACCGGCCGCTCGTGCTCGCCGCGGCGGCCAGCCTGCCCTCCAGTGCGAAAGCCTATCGCACCGTGGCCGATGCCAATGCTCGGCGAACGGCGCGGGCCAAGCAGGCGCAGCAACAGGCCAAGAAGCAGCAGGTGGCGTCGGCGCCCACCTCGGCTGACGACCAGGCTCAGCCGCAATCGCAGACGCAGGGGCAAGCGGGCCAGGAAAAGGACGCCGCCGAGATGGCGGCGAAGCAGGCCGCCGACGCTATTCCTGATCCCGGGCGCCCGATGTATTTGCAGGAAGCCAAGCTGCGCACGGAGGCGGCGCTTGCCGCCGATATCGGCTTTGCAGAGCGGCTGGTCTGGTTCTGGTCCAATCATTTCTGCGTCTCGGCCAACCGGATCCAGAGCATGTCCGGCGCCTATGAACGCGAGGCGGTTCGCGCCAATGCGCTTGGCCAGTTCGTCGACCTCCTGCTGGCCGTCGAGGGTCATCCGGCGATGCTGTTCTATCTCGACAATCTCGGTTCGATGGGGGCGAACTCGACCGCGGGCATCAACCGCAGCAGCGGCCTCAACGAGAACTTTGCGCGTGAGATCATGGAGCTGCATACGCTCGGCGTGCGCACAGGCTACACACAGAACGACGTCATCAGCTTCGCCAACGTGCTGACCGGCTGGACGCTGGTGCCGCCGGGGGCCGATCCCCAGCATGGCGGCGACTTCACCTTCAATCCGCGGCTGCACGAGCCCGGCGGACAGACCGTGCTCGGCAAGCGCTATGAGCAGGACGACGTCGAGCAGGGCCGCGCCGTGCTGCGCGATCTCGCTGCGCATCCGGCAACGGCGACCCATGTCGCGACCAAGCTCGCGCGCCATTTTGTCGCCGACGAACCGCCGCCGGCCCTGGTCGAGCAGATGGCGAGGGCGTTCCGCGACAGTGACGGCAATCTCAAGCAGGTCGCGGCCCTGATGGTGTCGTCGGACGAGGCGTGGCGCGCGCCGCCGTCAAAGCTCAAGCGTCCCGGCGAATGGGTCGTCGGCATGGTGCGCGCGACCGGCATCACGCAGGTTGATCCCGTCCGCTTCACCGGCGGCCAGGAGCTGCTGGGCGAGGCGCTGTGGCGTCCGCCCGCGCCCAAGGGTTATCCGGACGATGAAGCAAGCTGGATCGACGGCGTCGGCCGGCGGCTCGACGTCGCCAACAATTTCGCCGAACGCATCACCGGCATGGCCGATCCGCAAGCCATCATCGAGGACATCTTTGCATCGCAGATCGCCCCCGAGGTGAAGCAGGCGGTCGGCCGCGCCGAGAGCCGGCAGCAGGCGCTGGCGCTGCTGTTCATGTCGGCGGATTTTCAGAGGAGGTGAGCATGGGCGTCGTCAATCATTTGCCCACGCGACGCGAGCTTCTGGTCGGCTCCGGTGCATTGTTCGCATGGAGCCAGATGCCCAGGATCGCGCGCGCCGAAGGCCGCGATCCGCGCCTGCTCGTCATCGTGCTGCGCGGCGCGCTCGACGGCCTCGGTGCCGTCGCGCCGGTCGGCGATCCCGACTGGATCTCCTTGCGCGGCGATCGCGCGCTGCTGCTGGACGGCAAGCCGCCGGCGCTGCCGCTCGATGCCTTCTTCGCGCTCAATCCGGCGATGCCGAACCTGCACCGGCTCTACAAGAGCGGCAAGGCGGCGATCGTCCACGCCGTTGCGACGCCCTATCGCGAGCGCTCGCATTTCGATGGCCAGGACGTGCTGGAGAGCGGGCTCGTCAAGCCCGGTATGACCAGCTCCGGATGGCTCAACCGCGCGCTGCTCGCGCTGGAATCGGGCGGCCGCGTCGATCCGCGCGGCAGCCGCGCGCTCGGGATCGGCTCGGTGACACCGCTGGTGGTGCGCGGCTCGGCGCCGGTCATGACCTGGGTGCCGCAGAAATTGCTCCCGGCGAGCGAGGACACGCAGACCCGCCTGCTCGATCTCTACCAGCACACCGACCCGAAGCTCGCGACCGTGCTGCAGGCGCGCATGAAGCTCGCTTCGCTCAGCGGGACACCCAGCGCGGGCGATGCCATGTCGGACGATCCGACCCTGGCACCGCCGGGCATTGCGCGCGTGCGCGCCTATTTCGCCGACGCCGCCGGCACCGCCGCGCGCTATCTCGCCAAGCCCGACGGTCCGCGCGTCGGCGCCATGGGCTTCGTCGGTTGGGATACGCATATCGCCGAAGGGGCGGCCTCGGGCCAGCTCTACAATCTGCTCGGCGCGCTCGACGGCGCCTTCGCCGCAATCGAGAGCAACATGGGCGACGCCTGGGGCGAGACCGTGGTCGCCGTGGTCACCGAGTTCGGGCGCACCGCGCGCATCAACGGAACGCAAGGCACCGATCACGGCACCGGCACGGTCGCATTCCTGATCGGCGGCGGGCTCGCCGGCGGCCGCGTGATCGTGGACTGGCCGGGGCTGAAGCCGGCGCAACTGTTCGAGGATCGCGATCTCAAGCCGACCACCGATCTGCGCGCCGTGCTGAAGGGCCTGCTGAGAGATCACCTGCGTGTCGAGGAGAAGGTGCTGGCGGATGTGGTTTTCCCCGGCAGCGCCGACGTCAAACCCATGGGGGGCCTTGTGGCCTGAAGCCGCGATGTGCACGCTGACGCAAAGAGAGCTCGATTTTCTCGCCAGCTTGACGACGAACTGGCGAAGGCTCTATTGGCGTGAATTCGCGCGCATCCTCAGAGAGAACGCGCAGCCCCGATACGCCGGCGCCGAAGCTGGCTCTGCGCCGCAACAGGGATGAGGCTCGCATGAGGCGGCGCCAGTTCATTTCGCTGCTCGGCGGCGCCGCACTGGCGCCGCTCTCCGCGGTCCGCGTGAACGCAGCCGACGGCTGCGGTGTTCCGCCCGAACGGGGCGACGGCTGGCCGGGCGGCTCCGTCGCTGGCGACAGTCTCGTCAATCGCGAGGCGCTGTGCGGGACGGCCGACCGGCTCGCCACGAGCGATGCCAATATCCATGCGGTGCTGGTCGCCCGCGACGGCAAGCTGGCGTTCGAGCGTTACTTCAAGGGCGCCGATGAGATACCCGGCTACATCTACGGCCGCCGGGTGGAAACCATCGCCTTCGATGCCGATACGTTGCACAATATGAAGTCTGTTTCGAAGAGCGTTGCATCACTCGTCGTCGGGATTGCGATCGATCGCGGGCTGATACGCGGCGTCGACGAACCGATCTTCAGCTTCTTCCCCGAACTGTCCGACTTGCGTTCTCCCGAAAAGGACCGCATCCGGCTGGTGCATGTGCTCACCATGTCGATGGGCCTGAAGTGGGTCGAGGCGACACCCGCGACGGGAGACGACGACAATGACGAGACGCGCATGCATATGGCATGGGATCCGTGTCGCTACGTTCTCGGTCTTCCCGTGACCGCCGCGGCGGGGCAGGAGTTCTTCTACAACACCGGCGCGCTCACGCTTGTGTCGGCCATCATCCGCAAGGCGACGGGACGTCCGCTCGATGAATTCGCGCGCGAGAATTTGTTCGAGCCTCTGGGTATCACCGGCACGGCGTGGGGCCGGTACAGGGGGGATACCGATGCCGGAGGAGGATTGCGCTTGCGACCGCGCGACATGGCCAAGATCGGCCAGCTTGTGCTTGCGGGCGGTCGCTGGAACGGCCGCCAGATCGTCTCCAAGGCGTGGATCGAGGCTTCGACGGCAGAGAAGATCAAGGCGACGGACGCTCAATCCTACGGATATCTGTGGTGGCGCGGCCAAACGCGCCTCAATGACCGCAAGATCAGCTGGATCGGTGCGCTGGGCCGCGGCGGGCAGTCGATCCGCATCGTCCCGGAGCTCGATCTCGTCGTCGCAGTGACTGCGGGTTACTATCAGGACTACAGCTCGCAAGCGTTTCGATTGCAGTTCGGCGTCTTCCGGGACGTGTTGCGCGCGATCCCGCCTCCGGCCTGAGCTGGAGCCCGCCACTGGGGTAGCTTCAGTCCCGATTCAGGACGCGTCACTGTGATGGAATCGTCACAGTTGACGCGAAACGGCGGCGGCCCCAGGCCCGCTTTTGTTCTGACAAGGTTCTGCCCTCATTGCCCACCGAAACTCCGGGGAGTTCGGAGGGCGCATCATGTCTTGCATTGCACGTGCCGAAACTGCCCGGATTTCGCTGGCAACCTCGAGCCGGCTGCTGCTGGCCATCGTCGGGGCCGCCTCACTCGCCGCCTGCGCGCAATCGCCGGTCGGCCGCCAGAAGGCCGATCTCGGGGCCACCGGCCGGCAGGCCGCGGTCGAGCGGCCGCACCGGGTGGCGGCGCTGCATCCAAGGCCGGTCAGCCGGGTGCGCATTCCCGATGGCGATGCAAAGCAAGCGGCCTCGCACGGCGTTGCCAGCTTCTATTCGGATACGGAGACGGCGAGCGGCGAGAAGTTCGACAAGAACGAATTGACCGCGGCCCATCCGACCCTGCCATTCGGCACGAAGCTGCGCGTCACCGACGTTTCCTCCGGCCGTTTCGTGACCGTCAGGGTCAACGATCGCGGTCCCTATATCCGCGGACGCGTCGTCGACGTCTCGCCTTCCGCGGCCGAGGCGCTCGGCATGGTCGATAGGGGCATCACCAATGTCCGGCTCGACGTCGTGCAATGAGTTCGAGACATCGCGTTCGGCCCGCCGCGCTTAACTGGGTGTTAGCGGCTTCTCAAGCACCATGTCTGTCCGAACAATTTGGGGCTGTTGAGGGAGGCGGGCGCTTGAACACGATCCAGTATCTCGAAGATCAAGCCGCGCGCGCCGAGCGACTCGCCAAACGGATCACAGATACGCTGACGATCGAAAGGCTCCAGGCCTTCGCCGACGAGCGCCGTCGCGAGATCGAAGTCATCGCCGGCAGATATCGGCGCGCATAACTCCCGCATTCATGCTATGGCTATCGATGAAGTCGCTGAGATAGTCGGGTAGCTCTATGCCATAGATGTCGCAGCGTGCCTTTATCGCGCCGGCGACATCAGTCGAGATGTCCTTCATCCAATGTTCGAGCGTGTTGAACGAAATCACCTTGATGGGGTCGTTGAAGCAGCCGGCGACGAGCTCGCCGATAGTGGCTTCGAGATCGCTTCGTTCGATGCGAATCTCCGTCGCCTGGTCGAGGCGATCGATCACCACGAACAGGGTCTGGTCTGCGCCATAGGGCACGACCGGGGGTGGTACGCCAGCTTCAAGCATGGGAGGCACTCGCACCTTGACTTCCGATTTCCACCAACGGGAGAAACCGGCAGAAGGTTCCTAACGCGCCTGCAGGTGAAGCGCCGTCAGAGAAATTCTCTCCAGCGCGAGAGCTCAATGACGTGTTCGGGCGAGAGGATGCCGGTCACGAGCGGCGGCTGCGCCGCTGTCCGGATCTCATAGAGATGCCGGGTCGTCGCCGGCTTCCCCATAAACGCAGAGATGCACTCGTCGAGAGTGCCTTCGCTTATCTGATATGATTCCCGGTCCGGTCGGCGCTCGTTTGCCAGCGACGGCCATTTATGCAGGGCCGCACGCGCATCGAAATCGACTTTTGAATCCGCAACCGCGTCCCCCATCGCCCCACCTCACGCAAAAAGCACCCCAGCACGCGGATTTGCGTGCCGGGGCCCATACCTGTCGCTGCACTCAATGCCACAGGCACCAACGCGATGACCGGGAAATGGTTCCCGGCTGACCCGCTACGGCGTAAGGCTCAATCGTTGGGAATCTTCGGAGTTTGCAATATCCAGCGGACAAACGCCTTCACGCGGGGATCTTTGGCCATTGCCGGGGGCCAGCGCACGATTTGAGCCTTGCTCGACGGCAAGTCCCACGATTGCGGAAGCACCCGTACCAGCCTCCCGTCCTTGAGCGCATCCTGGACCAGCAGCGAACGCGCGAGCACGATCCCGTTGCCGGCGAGGGCGGCGGCTATGGCGGTAGCTATCGTTGCAAAACGTATCTCGGCGGGTGGCGGGCGGCCGAGGCCCAATCGTTCGAACCAGGTGGTCCATGACCACTCGACCCCACGGTCTTCGCCGGCCCGGCCCTTGTGCAAGAGCGGCAACGATTTGAGGCGCGTCACGTCGGTCAGTGGTCGCTGGCCAGGCAGCAGGCGTGGGTGGCAGACGGGGTAAACATGCTCGCGAAATAGCAAACGTTGCATGGACGTTGGCCTCAAGCCCGCCGCTGGTTGCCACAGCACCGCGACGTCAAGATCGTTCGACCTCGCGTGTGCGTCGGCTTCACGTACGGCCAGCTCAACCGGTATGCCGGGATGCGTCTGCGCAAAATCGGGCAAGCGGCGCACGAGCCAATAGTCGGCAAGCGCTGCACCGACGCCGACTTTCAAGGCCGGAGGCGGAGCAGCGGCGCGACAGAGCGCACGAAAATCCGCCATCCTGTCGAGCAAACCGGCCAACTCGTTCGAGAGGGCAATACCGGCGGGCGTGGCGCATAAGCCGCTCGGCTGCCGAATGAGGAGGGGCGTCCCGACGAAGTCCTCGAGTTTGCGAAGCCGATGACTGACCGCGCTCTGCGTGAGCCCGAGCTCTGCGGAAGCGCGCGTGACGCTCGCATGTCTCAAGGCGGCCTCGAACGCAATCAGCCCGTCGAAGGGAGGAAATGAGCGCATTGCATCATCATGAAATATTTTCATGCCGATGTGAATACATCGCATTGGCGCAGGCCTCGCCCTGGCATGCATATCGGTACCAGACGCTTTCACGATGGGACAACGATGATCACGCCTGAACCCGATATGCAGCCCCGACGCCGTTGGCACGACCTGCTGCCAGCGATGGTGCTCGGCATGGCGGCTTTTCTGACGCAATTCGACGTAACCGCGGTTGTTGTCGCGATGCCGGCTATGGCCGCCGAACTCGGTTTCGGCGGCGCTGCCTATGCCTGGGTGATGGATGCCTATAGTCTGGCATTTACCGGTGGGCTGCTCGCTGCCGGCGCGCTGGCCGACAAGTATGGACGCCGACGCGCTCTGCTTGGCGGCAACGCCGTGTTCCTGGTCGGATCGATCATTTGCGGCTTTGCGGCGGGCGGTCCAATTCTGTGGGCCGCGCGTGCAATTCAAGGCCTTGGCGCGGCGTTCGTTATCACTGGAGGCATTGCGCTGCTTGCGAGTGCCTATGCTCGGCCTGACGAGCGCGCCCGCGCCTTTGCGTTCATGGGTGTGCTCTCAGGCATCGCCATGGCGCTCGGACCAACGCTCGGGGGACTTGTCTCGGCCTGGTTCGGATGGCGCTGGATCTTCCTGGCCAATATCCCGCTTTGTCTGCTCGCGCTTCTGGCCGTTCCGCGGCTGGTCGCAGAGTCGCGTGATCCTGCCGGCCGCCCGCTGGACTGGAGCGGCGTCGTGCTTCTCACGTTTGCGCTTGGTATTGCAATCGAGAGCCTGCTGACGGGAGGTGCAATGCCGGCCCGGATTGCAGCGGGCCTCGGGCTGAGCGCGTGTCTGCTCGCCATCTTCGTGATGCAGCAGCGGCGCCGGCCCGTGCCGATTTTCGACCCCGCTGTGTTCATTCGGCCGGTCATGGTCGGCATTTCCTCGCTGCTGATTGCCGTTTCTGTTGGATACTGGGCGGTCCTCGTCTATCTGCCTCCGTTCCTGAGTGCAGCGTTCGGCTGGCCAGGCCCGTCCGTTGGCTTCGCAATGCTCTTCGCGACCTTGCCGATGCTTCTGCTGCCGCCCTATGGTGCTCGCCTGGCAAAACGCTGGGGCTGGCGCCGGCTGTTCGCGACGGCGATGCTGGCGCTGCTGGCAGGCGATCTCATTCTGGTGCTAGCGGCGAGCGGCTGGCTCCCGAACGCGCAAGTCGTTCTCGCTGCGGCGGCAACCGGAATGCTGTTGACCGGGATTGGCGCAGTCCTCGCGCATCCGCAACTGTCGAGCGCTGTCGTTGCGTTGGTGCCTCCGGCCCAAACGGGTATGGCTTCGGCAGTCACCGTGGTCATGAGGCAGGCCGGATTTGCGCTCGGCATCGCAACGCTCGGTGCGATGCTATCGGACGAAGGGACGCCTGCCGATTACGCCTGGCCCTGGCTTGTTGCCGCTTTTGGATCAGCAGGCGGCCTCATCGCCGCATCGATGTTGCTGCCTGACCATCAGCCGTAGCTGTATCTGGCAGATACAGCCGGCTGACGGGGCCACACCAATCGCCACGCCGGCCGGGAAACGGTTCCCGGCCGCTTCGTTTCGGCTCAACTCGCGGCCGCCGCGATTTTGTTCCCCGGGCTGGCGTCGCCGTGACTGTCCTCGTCGCCGCGGCTGATCTCCGGCGGCAGCCCGGCGAAGCGCCGCAAGGCTTCCGCCATCTGCACCCGGCCCGAGACGCCTGTGATCACCACATCGACCATGGTGAAGGACGAGTGGAAATGGCCGTGCGCCTTGAGCTGCTCGACCGGGACGCCTGCGGCCGCCATTGCCTCGGCATAGGCGATGCCTTCGTCGCGCAAGGGATCGAACTCGCAGGTCGCCACGAAGGCCGGCGGCAGCCTTTCGACCTTGCCGCGAATCGGCGAGGCGCGCGGATCGGTGCGGTCCGCCGGCGAGCAGTAGAGGTCCCAGAACCAGTACATCAGCGATCGCGTCAGGAAGTAGCCGGTCGCATTGTCGTTATAGGACGGGCGATCGAAGGTGCAGTCGGTGGCCGGGCAGATCAGGAGCTGGCCGGCGATCTCCGGCCCGCCGCGGTCGCGCGCGAGCTGGCAGGTGACGGCGGCGATGTTGCCGCCGGCGCTCCAGCCCGCCACCAGCACCGGGCCCGGCTTGCCGCCGAGTTCCGCGGCGTGCTCGGCGATCCAGCGCGTGGCCGCATAGCCGTCTTCGGCTGCAGTCGGGAAGCGATGCTCCGGCGCGTGACGATATCCGACGCTGACGAACGTCATGCCGGTCCGCCGCACCATGTCGCGGCAGAACGGCTCGTCCGACTGCTCGTCGCCGAGCACCCAGCCGCCACCGTGGAAATAGACCACGATCGGATGCGGTCCCGGCGTCGCCGGCTTGTAGACGCGGTACGGCAACGCGCCGTCGGTGACGGGCAGGGTGCCGTCGACGATGTCGCCGATCGGCCGTCCGGCGGGGCGGCCTTTGTTGAACTCGTTCACGAACTCGCGCGCACCGATCGCGCCCATCGACTCGATCGGCGGCAGGTTCAGCGACGCGAGCAGGTTCATCACCAGCCGCACGTCCGGCTGCAGCCGCACCACCTCGCCGTCATTGCATTGCTCTGTGCCGCCTGGGCCGGTGAGCTTGAAGCCGAGCATGCCGCGGCTGACCACCTCGTCGCAGATGCTGCGATAGGGGCCGACGCCGCCGGTATAGGGCATCAGGCCCTGCACCTTGCCGGGGACGTTGGCGCCCGTGTACCAGGTGTTGGCGAGCCGATGCAGCGTCACCATCGAACAGTCCGCCATGTGCCTGTTCCAGCCGGCCTGCGCCGTCTCGGTCGGCTCGATCGTGGTGAAGCCGGCATCGCGCAGCGCGGCCAGCCGGTCGACCACCCAGTCGACATGCTGCTCGATCGACACCGCCATGTTCGACAGCACCGACGGGCTGCCGGGCCCGGTGATCATGAAGAAGTTGGGAAAGCCTTCGACGGTGAGCCCGAGATAGGTCTGCGGCCCCTGCGCCCAGACATCGGTCAGCGACTTGCCGCCGCGCCCGGTGATCGGATGCACCGCGCGGATCGCGCCGGTCATAGCGTCGAAGCCGGTCGCGAACACGATGACGTCGACGTCGACGCTGCGGCCGTTCGTGGAGATGCCACTCGCCGTGATGGCCTTGATCGGCTCCTGGCGCAGATTGACCAGCGTGACGTTCGGCCGGTTGTAGGTGGCGTAGTAGTTGGTATCGAGGCAGGGGCGCTTGGCACCGAAGGGGTGGTCGTGCGGCATCAGCGCCGCGGCGGTTTCGGGATCTTTCACGGCCGCCGAGATCTTCTCGCGGATGAGATCGCAGATCAGCTTGTTGCCGTCGACGTCGACGGCCTGGTCGGCCCAGAGCTGGGTCAGGATGTGGACGAGGTCGCCGGCGGCCCAGGCACGTTCGAACCGCTCGCGACGCTCGGCATCGCTCAATTGCCAGCTCACGACCGTCTGCTGCGGATAGGGCACGCCCGCCATCGACTGGCGCGCCTGCTCGCGATAGGCCGGGCGATCGGCTTGCAGCAGGCTCATGCGGTCCGATGGCGCCGGGCCGTTATGGGCAGGCAGTGCGAAGTTCGGCGTGCGCTGGAACACGGTCAGATGCGCGGCCTGCTCGGCGATCAGCGGGATCGACTGGATGGCCGACGAGCCGGTGCCGATCACGGCGACGCGTTTTCCCGCGAGGTTGACGCCGCCATGCGGCCAGCGTCCGGTGAAATAGACTTCGCCCTTGAAATCCTTGACGCCATCGATCTCCGGCGGCTTCGGCGCCGAGAGGCAGCCGGTGGCCATGATGTAATGGCGGCAGGAGACCGGCGCGCCATTGTCCGTGGTGAGCTGCCAGCGCTCGGCCTTCTCGTCCCATCTGGCTTCGGTGACCTTGGTCCTGAAGCGGATGTCGCCCCTGAGGTCGTAGCGGTCGGCGACGAAGCCGAGATAACGCAGGATTTCGGGCTGGGTCGCGTATTTCTCCGACCAGGTCCAGAGGGTATCGAGCTCCGGATCGAAGGTGTAGCTGTAGTCGATGGTCTGGATGTCGCAGCGCGCGCCCGGGTAGCGGTTCCAGTACCAGGTGCCGCCGACGTCGCCGGCCTCTTCGAGGCCGACCGCCGAGAGGCCGGCCTTGCGCAGGCGATGAAGGAGATAGAGGCCGGCAAAGCCGGCGCCGACCACGGCGACATCGACCTGCTGAGCGGTTCCGCGCTCATCGGAGGCACGTGTGGCAACCATCGCATCTGGCATGGCATCCTCCCGTATGTTTTGTTTTGCCGGCAGGCTATCGCTACATGCACGGCTTGTCATCACGGCAAGCGCAATCTTGGGTAGGCGTTTGCGGCGTCATCGTGGCCGCGTGAATGTTGCGGCACTACACGCACCGCGATGCACAATGGCCGTGATAGCCCGGGCTAATCATGCCCGATCCGCCTGTGTATGCTTGCGGTTACAAGCCACGCGTAACGATCGAGCGTCATGCCAGAGTTGAGTGAGCGGACCAAAGCGAACATGGACGTCGTCCTGGAGCAGACGTGCCGGCAACTGCCGCATGGCGGCGATCACGACAGCCGCAGGTTCATCGCCGAACGCCTGATCGAAGCGGCGCGGGCCGGGCACTCCACGCTCGGCGAGCTCGGCATCGTCGCGCGGCACGCGCTGGCGGAGATTCTCGCAAAGCGCGGTTAGTGCGAGCCGGCAGGCTTGCCCCGCCGATGGCGGCGGACGTAACCTGCAGGAAACCGTTCCGCGCATCGAGATGCACCGAAGATGCGATCCCTGCTCGCGCTTCTTGCGGCCTCCATTGTCCTGTGTTGCGCCGGCTCGGCCGTGGCGCAGCCGGTCGGACAGTTTCCATTCGCGCTGACGCGTGAAGGACAGATTCTCGGCGCCGTCGAAGGTGAGGTGGCCTCGTTCAAGGGACTGGCCTATGCGGCGCCGCCGGTCGGTGCATTGCGCTGGCGACCGCCGCAGCCGACCCCCGAAAGTTCGGAGATGCACACCGCCTACGATTACGGCGCGCCGTGCCTTCAGCCGTCCTTGCCCGATGCGAGCGAGGATTGCCTGACGCTGAACGTGTTCCGCCCCTTCGGGGTCGACGGCCCGCTGCCGGTGATGATGTTCATCCATGGCGGAGGCTTTGTCAGTGGTACCGCGAATGAGCCGCTGTCCGACGGTGCCAGGCTGGCGCAGGCCGGCCTCATCGTGGTCACCGCAAATTATCGCCTTGGCGTGCTCGGCTGGCTCACTGATCCCGCGCTGACGGACGGCGGCTCCGGCAATTACGGCCTGATGGACCAGATCGCCGCGCTGCATTGGGTTCATGACAACATCGCAGCCTTCGGCGGTGATCCGCACAACGTCACCTTGTTTGGCAGCGACGCAGGTGCGACATCGATCGCGCTTCTGATGCTGTCTGCGCAGTCGCGCGATCTGTTCCAGAAGGTCATTCTGCAATCGGTGCCCGGTCGCGCGCCTCTGCGCTCGGCGCAGGACGCGCAGGCGATGGGCCGGCAGTTCGTGGCGTCGCTCGGACCGCAGGCGGATTTGCGCGCAGCCGAACCGCGACGCCTGCTTGCCGCCGAGAGTCGCCTGCTGGAGCAATCGCGGTACGGCTTCGCGCCGATGATGGATGGAGCTCTGGTGACCGAGAATATCGCTGCAGGTTTTGGGGCCGGACATCAAAGCCGCATTCCCCTCATCATCGGCTCGAACGACGATGAGACGGGTTTCGACGGCGAGTTCGATGCCAAGGAGGAGCTTGAAGCGTCAGGCCTCACAAGCGATGAGCTGCGCAAGCTCTATCCCGATCTCGCCAGGCCTTCTCTCGACAGGCCTTCTCTCGCCAAGCCTTCGGATCTTGCGGCACGGTTCTACACCGACAAGGTCTTTTCCGAGCCCGCAAGACTTCTGGCGCGCCTGCATGCCGCAAGCGGCGCGGCGACCTTTCGCTATCGCTTCGCCTATGTGCCCGAGGCGCGTCGCGCCAATCCTGGGCCTGGGCATGGGCGCGAGCTGCAGTTCATCTTCGGTGCAGAAGGCGTGCCGGGGGCGGGCATCTTCTCGCGGGCTGATCGCGAGGTCGCAAGCCGCATGCGGTCCTATTGGATCAACTTCGCCAGAAGCGGCGATCCCAACGGTCCCGGTCTGCCGCATTGGGATTCCGTCGCTGGCCGCGATCGCCTGCTGCTGATCGCGAACGATCACATCGCGAGCGGAGACGACCCCTGGTCGGAGCGTCTTGACCGGATCGCAGGCGAGAGCAAAAAATGAGCTGGACTTAAGCGGCGAGCTCAACGCGGGGCGCTGGCGTCAGTCGGCCTTCCTCCAGATAGTCCATCGCGCCGTCCTTCTCGACGGCGTAGAACTGCTGGCCTTCCCGCGACTTGAAGGCGGCGCGAACGATGCCGCGGCGGCCCTTGTCACTGTTGACGACGTCCCCCAGCGCAAACTTCTTCATCTCACGTCTCACTTGTCTTCAGGCCGACTGCTTCGGCCACGCCGGGATTTTGGGCGGCAAATCGTTAACGACTTGCTAACCATGCCGGTTTGCCTATGCTCGCCGCCGAACGCGCGGGCACGCGCAGAGTGCCGATGAGACGAGCCCCATGACGCGATTTCCGACCCTGTTCCTGTCGCATGGCGGCGGCCCCTGGCCCTTCATGGAGGACCGGCGGGTGCAATATGCCAGAACCGCCGAAGAGTTCGGCCGGTTGCCGCAGCTTCTCCCGGAGAGGCCGAAGGCCGTGCTCGTCATCACCGGCCATTGGGAGGCCGATGCCTTCACCGTCTCGACCTCGGCGCAGCCGCCGATGGTGTACGACTATTACGGTTTCCCCGAGCATACCTATCACCTCAAATATCCGGCGCCGGGCCGGCCCGAGCTCGCGACCGAGGTGAAGGCGCTGCTCACGCGCGCCGGCCTGGAATGCCGGGAGGATCCCAACCAGGGTTTTGACCACGGCACCTTCGTGCCGCTCGGCCTGATGTATCCGAACGCCGACATGCCGATCGTGCTGCTGTCGCTGAAGTCTGCATACGATGCGGCCGAGCACGTCAGGGTCGGCGAGGCGATTGCCTCGCTGCGCGATGAAGGCATTCTGATCGTCGGCAGCGGGCTGACCTATCACAACATGCGCGGCTTCAACCGGCCGGAGTCCAAGCCGGTCTCGGTTGATTTCGAGGCCTATCTGAACGAGGCGATCAGCAACCCCGATCCGGCCCGCCGCAACGCGATGCTGGTCGATTGGGAGAACGCACCGAGCGCGCGCCTGGCGCATCCGCGCGAGGACCATCTGCTGCCGCTGATGGTGGCCGCCGGCGCCGCCGGCAGCGATATCGGCAAGCGCGTCTTCGTCGACGAGGTCGCAGGCGTCGCGATGGCGTCCTACGTATTCGGTTGATTCCGTAGGGCGGATTAGCGAAGCGTAATCCGCCGTCGTGCGGCAATGAAGGCGGCGGATTACGCCCGCGGACTGCGCTTCGCGCAGCCGGGGGCTAATCCGCCCTACGCATCGCGCAAGCTTACCCGTATTTCAGCTTCATGAACAAAATGCCGCCGGCGAGCAGCATGGTGATGGCGTTGGCGGCGACCAGCGGCGCATCGCCCGAGAGCAGGCCGTAGATCAGCCAGAGCGCGAGGCCCAGCACCATGACCAGGAACATGCCGAGCGAGATGTCGCCGGTGGAGCGGGTCTTCCACACCTTGATGGCTTGCGGCGCATAGGCCACGGTGGTGCAGGTGGCGGCGGCAAAGCCGATCAGCTTGATCACGAACGGGTCCATGCCGGCTCTATAGCATGGATTCGACGATGGTCATTGCCTCAGGCGCGCTCCGCCATGAGCCCGCGATAGAGCGCGGCATAGTCGCCGGCGCGGTTGCGCCAGGAGACGTCGGTCGCAAGACCGTGTCGTTGCAGTTGGCGCCAGGTCGGCTTGTCGTGGAAGGCGGTGTTGGCCTTGCGCAGCGTGCCGGCGAGGGCCTCCGCCGTCACGGGTGCGAACTTGAAACCGGTGGCATCGCGGTCGGCGGCGTCGGCTTCGCTGATGTCGACGATGGTGTCCTCGAGCCCGCCGACGCGTGAGACGATCGGAACGGCGCCGTAGCGAAGTGCGCAGAGCTGGGTCAGGCCGCACGGCTCGAAGCGCGAGGGCACGATCAGCGCGTCCGAGCCGGCCTGCAGCAGGTGCGCCAGGATCTCGTCATAGCCGATCACGACGCCGATCCGGCCGGGATTGGCGCGGGCTGCGGCCTGATAGCGATCCTGGAGATCGCGGTCGCCGCTGCCGAGCAGCGCGAGCTGCATGCCTTCGGCCAAGATGGTCGGAATGGCCTCGAGCAGCAGATCGAGCCCCTTCTGCCAGGACAGCCGGCTGATGACGCCGAGCAGCGGCGCCTCGTCGGAGGAATCGAGATTGAACTGCTGCTGAAGCACCGCCTTGTTCGCGGCCCGGTAGGTGAGGTCCTCGGCGCCGTAGCGGTAGGCGATGTGCGGATCGTCCTGCGGATTCCACACCGAGATGTCGATGCCGTTGAGGATGCCGCTCAGCACGTTCGCGCGTGCGCGCAGCAGGCCACCGAACCCCATGCCGCCTTCGTCGCTCTGGATCTCCTGCGCGTAGGTCGGCGACACCGTCGTGATACGATCGGCGAATTGCAGGCCCGCCTTCAAAAAGCTGATGCCGCCGAAATATTCGATCTCGTTGACGTTGAACGCGTGCCAGGGCAGGCCGATAGCACCGACTAGCTCGGGAGCGAACTTGCCCTGATAGGCCATGTTGTGGATGGTCATCACGGTGCCGGGTCGCGGGCGATTGTCATAGTGCAGATAGGCCGGCGCGAGCCCGGCCTGCCAGTCATGGGCGTGCACGACATCGGGCACGAAGGCGGGGACGAGGCCGTGGCCGATATCGGCGGCGATGCGCGACAGTGCCGCGAAGCGCACGCCATTGTCCGGCCAGTCGACGCCCTCGGTGGTGACATAGGGATTGCCCGGCCGCGCATAGAGATGCGGCACGTCGAGCACGAACAGGTCGAGCCCGTCATGGGAGCCGGCGAGTAGCCGGCCCGGCCCGCCGAAATAATCCGGCCAGCTCCGGATCTCCTCCGCGTTCGATACGATCCGCGTCACGTCGGGATAGCCCGGCATCAAGGTGCGCATCTCGATGCCATGCGCCTTCAGGGCAATCGGCAGCGCGCCGGCGACATCCGCGAGGCCGCCGGTTTTGACGATGGGATAGACTTCAGAAGCGACCGCGAGGACGCGAACAGGCCTCATGTATTGAGCCTGTCGATCATCGGCTGAGTGACGAGCGAAATTCCCTGCTCGGTGGTGCGGAAGCGCTTGGCATCGAACGCCGGGTCCTCGCCGATCACGAGTCCTTCCGGAATCTCGACGCCGCGGTCGATCACGACGTTCTTCAGGCGAGCGCCGCGGCCGACGCTGACATAGGGCATGATCACGGCGTTCTCGACATTGGCGTAGGAGTTGATGCGCACGCCGGTGAACAGCAGCGACCGGCGCAGCGAGGCGCCGGAGATGATGCAGCCGCCCGAGACCAGCGAGCTCACGGCCTGGCCGCGCCGGCTCTCCTCGTCATGAACGAATTTCGCCGGCGGCGTGATCTCCGCATAGGACCAGATCGGCCAGGAGCTGTCGAACAAATCGAGCTCGGGCACGACGTCAGTGAGGTCGATATTGGCGGCCCAATAAGCATCGACCGTGCCGACGTCGCGCCAATAGGCGCGGGGGTCGCTGCCGGAACGCACGCAGGAGGTGGAATATTGGTGCGCCATCGCGCGGCCGTTCTTGACGAGGTAGGGAATGATGTCCTTGCCGAAATCGTGGTTCGAGTTCGGGTCATCGGCGTCGCGCTTGAGCTCCTCGAACAGGAGCTTCGCGTCGAACACGTAGATGCCCATGCTGGCGAGCGAGACGTCCGGCTTGCCCGGCATCGGCGGCGGATCCTTCGGCTTCTCCAGGAACTCCTGAATCCAGCCGTTCTCGTCAATATGCATGATGCCGAAGCCCGAGGATTCCGTCCGCGGCATCTCCAGGCAACCGACGGTGACGTCGGCGCCGCTGTCGACGTGCTGGCGCAGCATCACCTCGTAGTCCATCTTGTAGATGTGGTCGCCGGCCAGCACCACGATGAAGCGGCAGGCGTGGGATTCGATGATGTCGATGTTCTGGTAGACCGCATCCGCCGTGCCGACATACCACATGTTCTCGGAGACCCGCTGGCTCGCGGGTAGGATGTCGAAGCTCTCGTTTCGCTCGGGGCGGAAGAAGTTCCAGCCCATCTGAAGGTGCCGGATCAGGCTGTGCGCCTTGTACTGGGTGGCGACTGCGATGCGGCGGATGCCCGAATTGACGGCATTCGACAGCGCGAAATCGATGATGCGGGACTTGCCGCCGAAATAGACGGCCGGCTTGGCGCGGCGATCGGTCAGCTCCAGGAGCCGGCTGCCGCGTCCGCCAGCCAGGACGAACGCCAGCGCCTGACGGGCAAGCGGCTCGGGTCTCGCGGCACTCATGTCATTCCTCCCACTCACACCCGGCGCAGGCCGAGGCTATTTGTCGCGAGAAGCCTCGCGCCATTGGAACCGATAGTAGCGGTACGAATAGTCAATCGTGAAGTAGGTTGTTGGTTGCGCGGGCGGGAAGCTTAATGCTTGGCCGCGGGGCTCCGGCATCGCGCCGGTGTCACGTCGGGCAGAGCGGGCTCGTTGGTCCGCCTCGCATGCCGGCAGCCGGCTCGCAGCGAGGCATGGACGATGCTTGGACGAGGCTTGGACGAGGCTTGTGCGCCGCACGCAAATCCGGGCTTTGAAAATCCGGGCTTTGACTTGGCGCAAAGATGCCCGATCATGCCGCTGCGATCCTTTTCCAAGCAAGACGTCAGACAGGGAGCAAGTCGATGAGGATCTGGAAAACGGCAATTGCCTGTTCGGTCGCCGGCGTGGTCATGGCCGGCCAAATTCAGCAGGCGGCAGCGGCCCCGCTG
The DNA here is from genome assembly GCF_002936975.1 of Bradyrhizobium sp. AC87j1. NCBI lineage: Bacteria > Pseudomonadati > Pseudomonadota > Alphaproteobacteria > Hyphomicrobiales > Nitrobacteraceae > Bradyrhizobium > Bradyrhizobium sp. AC87j1. The sequence continues at coordinate 89 of NZ_PTFE01000031.1, read as the reverse complement.
CCGACCAATGTCGCGACCATGAAGGCCGCTGTCGGTGACGATGTCGCGCAGGTGCATTGGCGCGGTCGTGGCTGGGGCGGGGGCTGGGG
>NZ_PTFE01000030.1:0-80533 GCF_002936975.1 Bradyrhizobium sp. AC87j1 | reverse complement strand
GCGTTGGTGGAAGTCCTTGGGGCGGCAGCGACCAGTCCGGCGGCTCGCTCGCGCGCGATGCCGGTCTCAACGACATCGGCTCGAACCGCGAGTCGCGCCAGAGCTTCTCCGACCAGGCGAACAACGATCGTAACGACAACGACCAGAACTACGGCGACAACAACGACGACGGCAACATGGACGTGGCCGACGACAGCGATTTCGGCGGCGACGACGATGGCGGCAGCGATTACGCGTGAGCAATTCGCCCGAAAGATCCGGACGGCCGCCTCTCGGCGGCCGTTTTTTTTAGAGCATGGCGCGAGCGCCTTTTGTGCCACGGCAAGCAGAGAGGACGTTCGATATAATATGACTATATTGCAGTGCCATTGGACTGAGCTGAACGTTACCCGACGCGCCTGAATTCACCATGACAAATCAAATCGCCGTCTGACGCGCGCGACCGTAGACTCCCGGATTTCCAAATTCGGACATGGGTGTTCAACTGGAAGAACACGTTGCTCATGCCACACTACCGATGTGGTTGCCTCTTTTAGTTATAGTCGGGGTCTTAAAAATGAGTCCATTTCAGCAGCGCATCGCAACCCTGACCACCGTGACAACTCATCTCATCACCGAGTTGTACGAGTTGGAGGGACTGCACGAACTCGTCAAGAAGGCCGAGCTGTCGGCGCGGCGGTTGAACCGCTCCGCTCGCGCATCGCTTGCCCGTTCATCAACTCCTCGTCGCTGCTCTGTTGCCCCCCGTCTGGCTTCGACGCGGCATCGTCGGCCAGCCTAGACTCTAGCCGGAGAACGTACGCCGGCGGCACGCAACGCCCTCGATGCCGCGCGTCGCGAGCCGACGCGACACGCGGAATTGACGGCTCGCAGCGAGCGCTGGGCTACATCACCACGACCTTGGTGCCGACATTGACGCGGCCGTAGAGGTCGATGACGTCTTCGTTGCGCATGCGGATGCAGCCGGAGGAGACGTTGGTGCCGATGGTCCAGGGCTCGTTGGAGCCGTGGATGCGGTACAGCGTCGAGCCCAGATACATCGCGCGGGCGCCGAGCGGATTCTCCGGACCGCCTTCCATGTGCCGGGGCAAATCGGGGCGGCGCGCGATCATTTCGGCCGGCGGCGTCCAGTCCGGCCATTCGCGCTTGGCCGTGATCGCCTTCACGCCGGACCAAGTGAAGCCGGGACGCCCGACACCAATGCCGTAGCGCATCGCCCTGCCGTTGCCCTCGACGAGATAGAGGAACTTGTTCGGGGTATCGACCACGATGGTGCCGGGACTTTCCTTGCCGCTATAGTCAACAGATTGCTTCTCGAACCTTGGATCGAACTGACGCTGCCGCGGGTCGGCCGTCTCCTGCTGAACCGCGCCTTGCTGATATCCACCCTGCATCTGCGGCTCGCCCATCGGCGGCAGGCGGCGCTGGTCGTAATAGCCGGGCTGCTGTTGATAGACCGGCCGCTCGGGCGCGTAGGCCGGACCGCGGCCGGGACCGTCGCCGAACAGGAACTCGATGAAGCCGCCGCCCATGTTCGCGTTGGAGGCGACGCGCACCGGCGCCGGCGGCACCTGCGGCTGGTAGAGCACCGCGGGCGGATCGTTCGGCACCGAATTGTCGAAGGCGCTGGCACTGTTTGCGCCGGCAATGAAGGTGCAAGCGCTGCCGAGCAGCGCGACAGACATTTTCTTGAACATCGACGTACTCTGTACTGTTTCGTCTAGATCACATGCGCCGTGGAGAGCTGATGGCTGGTCCGCGCCCCCGACGTGGTCAATAAAAGGCAAAAGCCGTTTTGTTTGGTAAACAGAAGCGGCGTTTGGATTCACCACGTCGTCAGCAGCGGGGCAATTTGGCGATCAGCGTTTATTTTCGATGAACGCCGCGCGCGCATGGTTAATCGCTTCTTTGCGCGCCGTCGCGCGCAGCCGCACAACAGTTCCTGCCGTGAACTTCGTGTTAAATCGCTTCTGCCTACAAAGACGCGTGAGTGAGGTGGGGGGAGTATCCTGATGGCTGTTCACCGCAAACGTTTTCGCGTCGAGGATATCGCTGGTGGCGAGATGCCGATTTTGGACGTAACTGAAGAGGCAATCCCGATGCATAGCGAGATCATGGCCGAGCTACGTGCGATCCGTGCGCAGATGGCGAAGGGCGCCGCGCCCTTGCCCTTGTCCGGCAGCGCAGCCATGGCGGCGATCGACGCCTCCACCGCTCACGAACTTTCCGAGGCTCGTACCATGCTCGATACCTATCGAGCCCAGATCGAGCAGTGCGAGAAGCTGAAGGTCGAGCTCGACCTCATCCATGACGCCATCGACCGCACCAAGCGCGAAATCGCGACGCTGCACGGCAAGAGCTTTGACGGCGGCGAAATGGCCAAGGTCAATGGCGAGCTCGGCGCGGTGGTCGGCGGCACCGAGCAGGCGACCCAGCAGATCCTCGAGGCCGCGGAATCGATCGACCAGGCCGCCAGCGCGATGTCCAAGGTGGACTCGATCGACCAGCAGAAGCGGCTCGCCGACGACATCCAGGAACGCGTCATCTCGATCTTCGAAGCCTGCAACTTCCAGGACCTGACCGGCCAGCGCATCAGCAAGGTGATGGGCACGATGAAGTTCATCGAGCAGCACATCAATGCGATGATGGAGATCTGGGGCGGCGTCGACGCGATCAAGTCGCACGTCGTGCCGCCGGTCGACAATCGCAGCGAGGACGACAAGCTTCTCAACGGCCCCAAGCTCGCCGGCGACGTCGGCCACGCCTCGCAGGACGACATCGACGCGCTGTTCGACTGAGCGCGCGACATAGGAATAACAAAACGCCGGCCTGGGGGCCGGCGTTTTTGTTTTGTGCCATCAAGCGAGACTGCCCCTTCTCCCCTTGTGGGAGAAGGTGGCGCGAAGCGCCGGATGAGGGGTTGCCTCAGCGAATTCGAATGGGAGTTGGACTCGGGGAGAGATACCCCTCACCCGTCTCGCCGCTACGCGGCGAGCCTCCCTCTCCCACAAGAGGAGAGGGTTATAGGGCGGGCGTGGCGTTAGACCATCACGCCCGCGGCGCGCAGCGGACGTAGACCATGTTGCCGTAGCGGGTGGCGGCATCCTTGTCGATGAAGCGGGTGATCAGGACGCGGCCGTCGAAGGAGATGATTTCGCGGTCCTGCTCGCCGGGGGTCGGACCCGCCGGCCCGATGTAGTTCTTGCCGCTCGGCGAGCCCTTCAGCCGCAGCTCCTGGGGCGTTGCCTGGTCGGCCAGATGCATGATCACGCCGCCGGAGGAGCCGGCGGTGATCACGTAGGGATTTTTGCACTGGGCCCGGGCGGCCGCCTCGGTGCGGGCGCGGTCGGCCGGGTTCTGGAACGAGGCGAGGCCCCAGCGGCCGACGATCTCGTCGCCGCGAATGGTCGCAGGCATTTCGGGCGCGACGCCCGGCTCGGCTTCGGGCGGCGGCGAGGACGACGAGAAGGACGGCAGGCTCATGCCGCCGCCGCAAGCGCCCAGCAGCAGCGCCAGACATGAGGCGGCGGCCAGATTGGCAACCGTGCGCGCGTGAGCTGAACTGATCATGGCATTCCCCCGAACAAGACCATGGCCGCACCCCTCCTGCAGCCAAGCGCAAAACCGCTGCCGGAGCAATGACGTCCTTTAATACGTCGGCGCCCCGAACAAGTTTCCAGTGCCACCATCCTATATCCGCCTCACCAATCGCTTAACCACCTTTGCTTGACAGGATCGCGGCCAAGCCATATTTCCGGGCCCACTATTAGCACTCGGAAAGCCCGATTGCTAAGCACGCCGTTCGATCCTCGGGATAGGGGATGGACGGAAGCGCCGCCCCACCCACTTCCACTACTTCCGAAGCGAGCCTCCAAAGGGAAACGTCATGGCTAAATCCAAATTTCGTCCGCTGCATGACCGTGTCGTGGTCAAACGTATCGACGCCGAGGAAAAGACCAAGGGCGGCATCATCATTCCGGACAGCGCCAAGGAAAAGCCGTCCCAGGGCGAGGTCGTCGCCGTTGGCCCCGGCGGCCGTGACGAGACCGGCAAGCTGACCCCGATCGACCTCAAGGTCGGCGACCGCGTGCTGTTCGGCAAATGGTCGGGCACCGAGGTCAAGATCGACAACGAAGAGCTCCTGATCATGAAGGAGTCGGACATCATGGGCGTACTGGCCTAAGGCCATCCGCCTGAACAGCCGCTGAATGTCTCATCGTCATGCCCGGGCAGAAGCGCGAAGCGCGTCTTCGCGCTAGGCGACCCGGGCATCCATCGTTTTTCGCAGGATGATGGATTGCCGGGTCAGGCCCGGCAATGACGGAGAGAGAAGCGCCGCAGACACATCACCAAACACGAGGGATTGCTAAAATGGCTGCCAAAGACGTCAAATTTTCCGGAGACGCGCGCGATCGCATGCTGCGCGGCGTCGACGTTCTCGCCAACGCCGTCAAGGTGACGCTCGGCCCGAAGGGCCGCAACGTCGTCATCGAGAAGAGCTTCGGCGCCCCCCGCATCACCAAGGACGGCGTCACCGTCGCCAAGGAGATCGAGCTCGAGGACAAGTTCGAGAACATGGGCGCCCAGATGGTGCGTGAGGTCGCCTCCAAGACCAACGACCTCGCCGGCGACGGCACCACCACCGCCACCGTGCTGGCCCAGGCCATCGTGCGCGAAGGCGCCAAGGCGGTTGCCGCCGGCATGAACCCGATGGACCTCAAGCGCGGCATCGACAGCGCGGTTGCGGCGGTCATCAAGGACATCGAGAAGCGCGCCAAGCCGGTCGCCGCCTCCTCCGAGGTCGCCCAGGTCGGCACCATCTCCGCCAACGGCGATGCCGCCATCGGCAAGATGATCGCCCAGGCGATGCAGAAGGTCGGCAACGAAGGCGTCATCACCGTCGAAGAGAACAAGTCGCTCGACACCGAAGTCGACATCGTCGAGGGCATGAAGTTCGACCGCGGCTATCTCAGCCCCTACTTCGTCACCAACCCCGAGAAGATGACCGCCGAGCTCGAGGATGCCTACATCCTCCTGCACGAGAAGAAGCTTTCGGGCCTGCAGGCCATGCTTCCGGTGCTGGAAGCCGTGGTGCAGTCGGGCAAGCCGCTCGTCATCATCGCCGAGGACGTCGAGGGCGAGGCGCTGGCCACCCTGGTCGTCAACCGCCTCCGCGGCGGCCTCAAGGTCGCCGCCGTCAAGGCGCCGGGCTTCGGCGATCGCCGCAAGGCCATGCTCGAGGACCTCGCCATCCTCACCGGCGGCCAGCTCATTTCCGAAGACCTCGGCATGAAGCTCGAGAACGTCACGGTGAAGATGCTGGGCCGCGCCGGCAAGGTCGTGATCGACAAGGAGAACACCACGATCGTCAAGGGCGCCGGCAAGAAGCCGGACATCGAGGCCCGTGTCGGCCAGATCAAGGCGCAGATCGAGGAGACCACCTCGGACTACGACCGTGAGAAGCTCCAGGAGCGTCTCGCCAAGCTGGCCGGCGGCGTCGCGGTGATCCGCGTCGGCGGCGCCACCGAGATCGAGGTCAAGGAGAAGAAGGACCGCGTCGAGGACGCCCTCAACGCCACCCGCGCCGCGGTGCAGGAAGGCATCGTCCCCGGCGGCGGCGTCGCGCTGCTCCGCGCCAAGAAGGCGGTGGGCCGTCTCACCAACGCCAATGCCGACGTCCAGGCCGGCATCAACATCGTGCTGAAGGCGCTGGAGGCTCCGATCCGCCAGATCTCCGAGAACGCGGGCGTGGAAGGCTCGATCGTGGTCGGCAAGATCCTTGAGAACAAGTCCGAGACCTTCGGCTTCGACGCCCAGAACGAGGACTATGTCGACATGGTCGAGAAGGGCATCATCGATCCCGCCAAGGTGGTGCGCACCGCGCTCCAGGACGCCTCCTCCGTGGCCGGCCTGCTGGTCACCACCGAGGCCATGGTCGCCGAAACGCCGAAGAAGGAAGCCTCGCCCGCGATGCCCGGCGGCGGCGGCATGGGCGGCTTCTGAGCCTCCGTTCCGTTACAATGTTGCGAAGGCCGCCTCCGGGCGGCCTTCTTTTTTGCCGACCCTGCCCCTCCGCTTTCCGATTCAACCGACGGCCAAAACCCACTACGGTGACGCGCCGATTCGAATAGTTTGGGCATGATCCTCTCGGAAAACCGCTTCACACTTCTCCGGATCATGCCCGTTGCGCGAGGATTTCATCGATGCGTGCGCTTCTGGTTTGTTCGACAGCCCTTTTGGCAGCTCTGCTTGCAGCTTCGCCGCATCCCGCGTCCGCCCAGATGAAGCTGTCGCCGAGGGCCACGACGCCCGGTGGTCCGGAGACACGCTATTTCACCTCGATCGACGGGCTGATGGACGGCAATGCCGACGTGATCCTGAAGGAGACGCGCCAGGGCAAGACGGTGACGGCGGCCGTGCTCGACGTCTGCTATCCCGTCGCAAAGAATTCCGACCGCAAGGACCGCTTCGTCGTCAATCTCCAGGTCGCGGGCCAGACCCTGACCGGCACCACGCAGAGCATCAGCGAGAAGGCGCCGGTCAGCGTCAAGCTGCTGCGCAAGCAGGCCGGGGACACCTTCGAATTCCGCGGCCAGATCAGCATTGGTCAGGTGGTGACCGAGGTGACCTCGCCCGACAATTCCGATCTCAGCGAGAAGGAATTTCAGGACAACCAGACCTCCGACGACGGCATCACGCCGCAGCCGAAGGATTTCACCGATGTCTCGCCGGAGGCAATCGCGGTCAAGGTCAAGCTCGATAATGCAACCGACTTCCTGAAGAGCCTGAAGGGCCAGGCGGTCGAGGTGACGCTGGCTAGTCTCACGGTCGGCTGCGATGCGCTACGCGCAGGCGAGCAGACCATCAACATGTCGGTCGATCCCGAGCGCGCCGGCGCGCTGCTGGCGAAATTCAAGGCGACGCCGGGCGTCACCTCCGCGGGCTGGACCGCGGGCATGACCGAGATGGACCGCACCATCCGCTTCGCCGCGGCCGACTGGCGCGAGGGCGACAAGATCAGCAAGGACAAGCTCGCGGCCGCCGTTTCGAACGTTTTGAGCCGGACGCTCGCGGCAAAGCCGGTCTCGCAGAGCTTCAACCCCGCCACAGGCAAGCTCAAGCTGGTCTTCAAGCGGCCGAACCCGGATTTCCCCGCGCTCGATCTCACGGACACGATCGAGGTCGCAGGGCTCGTCTCGCCCGACAAGCCGGGCACGACCGACAAGCTCATGCTGTGGATCGGCAGCCCCGCGACCACGACCGCCGACGAGAGCAGCGGCGCCAAGCTCAATCTCTCCGACGACACGTCGGTCGACGAGGAAGGCGAGCAGCCCGACGACAACGGTTCGGTCGAGGCGCTCGCCAAGGAGCTCAGGGGCCAGCGCTGGGACGCCGACAAATCGGTTTGGAAGTGACGCAGTCATTCCGGGGCGGTGCGAAGCACCGAACCCGGAATCTCGAGATTCCGGGCTCGCGCTTCGCGCGCCCCGGAATGACCAAACGGTCAATTCCCCGTCGTCCGAAAACGCAGTGGATTCGGGCCGATCAGCGTCAGCACGTCGCCCTGACGCTTCCAGGTTTCGACACTGCTCAGTGCTGCGACCAGATCGTCGTCGGCCTGCGCCCTTGCCGGCGGGCAGGAGCGGTCCTGGATCTGACCAGGGACAAAAATCACGGTGTTGCCGGCGACTGAGAACTGGCCCTTGCCGCCCTTGCACCAGAGCTCGAGCACGACCTCGCCATGGTCGCCGATCTCGATGTTCGGAATTCGCTTCGAGCCTGCTTGCGGCAACGCCTCCAGCGTCATCTCGGTGCCGAACGGAAAACCATCCTCGGCACGCGCGACAATGGACATCGCGAGCATTGCAACCGCAGCACACACCAATCGCTTGAGCGAAACCATGAGACCTCTCGTCCGACCTGATTTGCCGCACCTTCTATAAGACGGCGGCGCCATTGAGAAGGTTCGCGCCACCTGGAGCGCGATGAGATTTGATTGGACGCAAAAATCCCCGCGGGGCGGAACCTCGCGGGGATTTGCGTTCGAGCCGGAGTTGGCCTGCTACTTCAGAACCATTGCCGTGAACGGCCAGACATAGGCCTGCAACGTCACGAGCACGCCGACGAGACAGGCCAGCACGATCGAGTGCCAGAACACGAAGCGCAGGATCGTGCCCTCGTGCCCGTACCAGTTGGTGGCGGTGGAGGCGACCACGATCGACTGCGCGTCGATCATCTTGCCCATCACGCCGCCGGACGAGTTCGCCGCGGCCATCAGGACCGGCGACAGGCCGAGCTGCTCGGAGGTGATCTTCTGCAAGTTGCCGAACAGCACGTTGGACGCCGTGTCCGATCCCGTCAGCGCCACGCCCAGCCAGCCGAGCAGCGTGCCGAAGAAGGGATAGAGCACGCCGGTTGCGGCGAAGGCGAGGCCGAGCGTCGCGTCGACGCCGGAGAGCCGCGTCAAGGTGCCGATCGCCAGCATCGCCGAGATCGTGATCAGCGAGATCGCACAGAGCCGGATGGTACGGCCGTACTCGGTCACGAGCTTGCCGGGACCGACGCCCATCAGGACACCGGAGATGATCGCCGCGATCAGCATGCCCGTGCCGGTGAAGGACAGGTAGGTGAAGCCGAACACGGCGCTCTCTTTCGTCGGCCCTGGCGCCACCGGCGGCATCTTGTTGATCATCTGGTGCAGCTCGGGCACGGGATAGTTCCAGACGAAGATCGAATTCGCCCAGGCCTTGAACGCCCCGTTGCCCCAGATCAGCATCACGACGCAAACGATGATCCAGGGCAGCAGCGCGCCGAACAGTTCGCTCTGGGTCAGCGGCGTCTTGTCGAGCGGTTTGGCCGCCGCCATGGTGGCTGCCGATTCATCGCGGCCGCGCAGCGCCGGCGACAGCCAGAGCTGCCTGGGCTGCCAGACCTTCAGGAACAGGATCAGCGCGCCCATCGAGATCAGCGACGCACCGATGTCGACGATCCAGGGATTGATGAAGTTCGAGATCACGAATTGCGGAATCGCGAACGACACGCCGGTGACCAGGATCGCCGGCCAGACATCCTTCATGCCCTTCCAGCCCGCGAACGCCCACACCACCCAGAACGGCACGATCAGCGAGAAGACCGGCAATTGCCGGCCGACCATCGCGCCGAGGATGTAGGGATCGAGCCCGGTGACCGAGGCAAGGCCCTGGATCGGCGTGCCCAGCGCGCCATAGGCGACCGGCGCGGTGTTGGCGATCAGCGACAGGCCGGACGCCGCGAGCGGCGAGAAGCCGAGGCCGATCAGCACGGCACCGGTGATGGCGACCGGCGTGCCGAAGCCCGAGGCGCCCTCGAAGAACGCGCCGAAGGAGAACGCGATCAGCAGCAATTGCAGCCGCCGGTCCTCGGTGACGCCGCCGATGGCGCGCTTGAGCAATTCGAAGCGTCCCGTGCTCACCGTCACCTGGTAGAGGAAGATGACGTTGAGGACGATCCAGCCGATCGGGAAGAAGCCGGTGACGATCCCCAGCACCGAGGCGCGGATCGACATGTTCGCCGGCATGGTGAAGACGAAGATCGTGATCAAATTGGCCACGATCACGGCGATGATCGCCGCGATATGCGCCTGGACGCGGCCGCTCGCGATCAGGACCAGCAGCGTGACGACGGGCACCGCCGCCGCAATCGTCGACAGCACCGGGCTGTTCAGCGGATCATAGACTTGATTCCACATGGTCTTCCTCCCCCACGCATGTTTGCGGCAGACGGCCCGCGTGGAGAGCCGATCCTGCTTGACGCTGGAAGCGATAACCCCCGAGCTGGACGCGAATTCCTTGCGAATGCGGCGGTTCCCGTGCCGCTCACAAGCTCGCGAAATCCCGGAGCACCCCACCCCGCGCCGTCGAACCCCATGCTAGGGTTGCAAGCTGCGACAAGCCAACGCAAATTGCAGCACTTGCGACTTTAGTCTAAGCGCGCCCATTTCCGCCATTGCCTCAAGCCTCTGGCTCCGGGCCGTTGTGCACATCCCCCTAGGAGACTCCGCTCTGTGAAGAACCTCACCGCCACGCTCGCGATCGTCTGGCGAATCGCCGTCCCCTATTTCCGGTCGGAAGACAAATGGGTCGGCCGCGGCCTGCTCGCCGTCGTCGTCGCAATGGAGCTGGTGCTGGTCGCGATCAACGTGCTGCTCAATCAGTGGCAGAACCGGTTCTACAGCGCATTGCAGGCCTACGATCTGCCCGAATTCGTCAAGGAGGTCTGGATCTTCCTTGGGCTTGCCTTCACCTTCGTCGCACTGGCCGTCTACAAGCTCTACCTGAACCAGTGGCTCCAGATCCGCTGGCGGCAATGGCTGACGCAACACTATCTCGGCGAATGGCTCGAGGGCGCCACGCATTACCGCATGCAGCTCAAGGGCGATGCCGCCGACAATCCGGACCAGCGCATCACCGAGGACGTCAAGAATTTCGTCGAGCAAACGCTGACCATCGGCCTCGGTCTTTTGTCGTCGATCGTGACGCTGGCCTCGTTCGTCGTCATCCTCTGGGGTCTGTCCTACAAGGCCCCCTTGTACATTTACGGCACCGATATCCTCGTGCCCGGTTTTCTGGTCTGGTGCGCCCTGGCCTACGCGATCGTCGGTACCGCGCTGACCCACTGGATCGGCGCCCCGCTCATCAATCTCAATTTCGAGCAGCAGCGCTTTGAGGCCGACTTCCGCTTCAACCTGATCCGCGTGCGCGAAAATTCCGAGCAGATCGCCCTTTTGAAAGGCGAGAACGCGGAGCGAGGGCATCTCCTGCGGCGCTTCGGCTTCGTCATCGGCAATTGGTACGAGATCATGGGCCGGACCAAGCGCCTGACCGCCTTCACGGCAAGCTACGGTCAGGCTGCAACGCTCTTTCCCTATGTGGTGGTGGCGCCTGCCTACTTCGCCAAGCGCATCCAGCTCGGCGACATGATGCAGACCGGCTCGGCGTTCGGCAGCGTGCAGGATGCGCTGTCGTTCTTCGTCACCGCCTATCGCTCGCTCGCAGAGTGGCGCGCGGTGATCGCCCGCCTCGATGGCTTCGAGATGTCGGTCAGCTCTGCCGCCCACGGCGCGGCGCTCGAACCGACCATCGACGTCGTACCATCGAGCGGAAAGGCAATCGCGCTCGAGCAATTGCTCGTCAAACTGCCGAACGGCGCGCCTCTGGTCGCAGCCGATGCCTTCACGATCCAGCCGTCGGAGCGGGTGCTGGTGACCGGCCCGTCGGGCTCCGGCAAGTCGACACTGTTCCGGGCCATTGCCGGCGTCTGGCCGTTCGGCACCGGCACGATCGCCATTCCCGAGACGTCGAAGCTGATGATGCTGCCGCAGCGGCCGTATTTCCCGATCGGCGCGCTTGGCGACGCTGTCATCTACCCGACCGAGCACGGCTCGGTCCCGCCCGAGAAGATCCGCGACGCCTTGATTGCAGTCGGCCTGCCGCGGCTGGCGGACCGGCTCGACGAGCACGGCCACTGGAACCGGACATTGTCGCTCGGCGAACAGCAACGCCTTGGGCTCGCTCGTGCAGTGCTGCACATGCCGGACTATCTCTTCCTCGACGAGGCGACCGCCTCGCTGGACGAGCCGTCCGAGGACCGGCTTTATCGGCTGCTGACGGAGAAGCTGCCGCAGGCCACCATTGTCTCGATCGGCCACCGCTCGACGCTCGACGCCTTCCACACCCGGAAGGTGGCATTGGTGGAGGACGGCGAGATCCACGTCCTCGGTAAAGCCGTCGAGCCGGCCCGGGCGGAGCCGACCGCGGCGCGCTGAGGCGAGCGCAGCGGCGGTCTGTTCGGTGCGCGCGGCTCGAGCGGTCGCTCCGCACCCTCGTCACGTCCGGGCTGGTCTCGCCTGCCCGGCTTTCGTCTCGCCGAAGCAGCCCCGCAGGCGCGTCAAGCCCGGCCACGACGATGTGGCAACATCGCGCTCGCCGCGCACGGCACGCGTAGCTCCAGCCGTCGCCCTCTCCAAAGTAAAAGGGCGGCAGATCGCTCTGCCGCCCTCGTCAAATCGTTTCGGAAAGACCTTACTTCAGGTTGCTCATCGCGGTCAGGTCGACCGAGAGCTTGGCGACGCCCGCCGCGCTGCACCAGTTGGAGCCGAACGCAGTGGCCGCATTGGCGCCGCCATTGATCGGCGTCACGAAGCCAGGGCTGGAGTTGGTGGCCGAGAAGTCGCTGGTGAAGGCGTTGCAATTACCCTTCGACAGGTCCGTGTCGTAGTAGCGCAGGTCGAGGGTGAACACCTTGTAGGTGAAGCCGACACCGAGATTCCAGGTGTTGTAGCTCGGCTCCTTGATGCCGTTGGCGTACAGGGGGTCACCCGCAATGCCGTAGAAGATGTCGGAGGTGCCGAGCCACTGGCGGCCGAACTCGCCCGATACGTACATGCCGACGCCGCTGGCACCAAAGGTCGTGCTCGGCGCGGTCCACTTGGCGGTGATCGAGGCATAGTTGCCCCAGGCGCCGAGGTTCAGGAAATTCGGCGAGTAGTACTCGTTGAAGCCGACCGTCCACTGGTCGTTGATGGCGATGTTCAGCTTGGCATAGGCTTCGAAGAAGCTCGCGTCCTTCTTGGCGAAGTTGCCGTTGATCGGAAGGCCGATCGCGCCCTGGGAGTTGTCGAGGCTGGTGCCGCAATTGCCCTGAGCAAGGGTGCCCTGCGAGCCGAAGCAGCTTCCGCCCGGATATAGGTAGCCCCAGACACCGAAGTCGAAGGCGAACATGCCGAAGGTCGGGCGGATACCGCCGTAAATATCGACTTCGGCGGCGGCGCGGTTCGGGAAGGAGATGCTCGAAGCGGACGTACCGATGTAGAGCTGGAGGTCCTTGTTGACGTTGTAGCGCGGCTCGAAATAGGCCGTGACCGACGGATTATGGTTCGACTGGGTGACACCGCGGAAGATGTAGTCGCTCATGATACCGGCGCCGAAGGCGATATCCCAGGGATCGAAGGCGGGCGGCGGCGGGGCCTTCAATGCCTTCACGCGCAAGTCTGCCGCGAAAGCCGAACCCGTCGTCACCATTGCCAGCGCCGTTGCCAACAAAGCCAGTTTTTTCATTTCGATCCCCATCGCCAGTTCTTACCCAGTCGGATCCCGGAAGCCCCCGGGGCAAACGACTTGTCTGCAAAATTGCGTTACTGCGACAATCTGGATTGAGGGAGGGGGACCGTGAAGCAAAAATCACGGGCATCTGCCGACTTTTTGGGCGTTTTGACGATTCCACGAAAGGTTGTCGGGCTGTGTGTCTTCTCGATCACATTATTTGCATTCCAAAGTGCACGGCAGGACCCGTGCAAGTACGGGGAAGGCGGCTAGCGTGGCATCCGGGCTACGAATCAAACAGGCGCCGTGAACGGAAGGCTTCCGGAGGCCCTGCGGCGATGCAAAAAGGCCGCAGCGTCACCGCAGCGGCCTTCTCTGTTGTTGGCGATCGCGGTCGCTGGATGGGACCTAGCCTTGTCCCTCGGCCGGCGCCGCTTCCGCAGAAGACGAAGGCATCGCCCAGCTCGTCTCGGCGGCCGGCTCGGGAGCCGGAGCTGGCGCCGGCGCTGACGGCTTCGGCGCGGGAGCTGCCTTCGCCTTCTTCGGTGCCGCTTTCTTCGCGGCCTTCTTCGGAGCAGCCGGCTTGGCTGCTTTCTTGGCTGCCTTCTTCACAGCCTTCTTGGCGGCCTTCTTTGGGGCGGCCTTCTTCGAAGCTTTCTTGGCTGCTTTCTTGGTAGATTTTTTGGCAGACTTCTTCCCGGACTTCTTGGCTGACTTCTTCGCGGATTTCTTCGCCGCTACAGCCTTCTTCGCCTTTTTGGCCTTCTTGCTTTTTTTCTTCTTCGCTTTCGCCATCGTGGTCCTCCTGTTGTCGACGAACAATGGTCGATCGGGCGTCGTTCTACCGTCGCCTCCGGAGGAAAGCTCAGGCTTGAAAGCTCAAACTTGCGCGTTCAATGCCGGCCGCGACCCGCCCGTAGCCCAATCGAGAAGCTCAATCGTGTGTACGACCGGAACTGACGTGCCACTGGCAATCTGCACCATGCAGCCGATATTGCCCGCGGCAATCATGTCCGGCTTGACGCTTGCGATGTTGGCGACCTTGCGATCGCGCAACCGGCCCGCAAGCTCGGGCTGGAGAATGTTGTAGGTCCCCGCCGAACCGCAACACAAATGGCTCTCCGGTACATCTTTCACCACGAATCCATTCTTGGAAAGCAATTCTTTCGGAAGGCCCGTGATTTTCTGCCCATGCTGCAACGAACACGCCGAGTGATAGGCGACGACGATGTTGTCCTGTCGCGCAGTCGGCTCGAGTGCGAGGCCGGCGATGTATTCGGTGATGTCCTTGGCGAGCGCGGACACCTTCGCCGCATCGGCGGCGAACGCAGCATCCTCGCGCAGCAGATAGCCGTAGTCCTTGATCACTGTGCCGCAGCCGGACGCCGTCACCAGGATGGCATCGAGCCCCTCGCCGGCCGCTTCCTTTCGCCAAGCCGCAACGTTGGCTCGCGCCCGCGCCAATGCATCCTGATCGTTGCCGAGGTGATGGGTCAGCGCGCCGCAGCACTGCTCGTCCCGGACCAGGACAACCTCGACGCCATGACGGGTGAGAAGACTGATGGCCGCCTGGTTGATGCGCGGCGCCAGGACCTGCTGGGCGCAGCCCTGGAGCAGCGCGACCCGGCCGCGCTTCTTGCCGAGCGCCGCGAACACGCTGCCGGCGGCGGGGCCCGGCGGCGGCAGCCGGTGCGGGGCCAGCGCCAGCATCGCCTTGATGCGCTGGATCAGGCCGGGCGTCGCCGAGGGCCGCGGCGTCGGCAGGAAAACGGCAAGCGGACGAGCCAGCCGCGCCAGCACCATGCTGATGCGAAAACGCTGGGGGTCCGGCAGGACGAAGGCCAGCACCTGACGCAGCAACCGCTCGGCCAGGGGCCGCTCATAACGCTGCTCGATCCTGACCCGGGCCTGGTCGACGAGATGCATGTAATTCACCCCTGAGGGGCAGGTCGTCATGCAGGCCAGGCACGACAGGCAGCGGTCGACATGCTTGACCACCTCGGCCGTCGGCGCCTGGTCCTTCTCCAGCATCTCCTTGATCAGGTAGATGCGACCACGCGGGCTATCGAGCTCGTCGCCGAGCAGCACATAGGTCGGACAGGTTGCGGTGCAGAAGCCGCAATGGACGCAGGCGCGCAGGATCTTGTCGGCTTCCGCGATGTCGGGATCGGCAAGCTGGGCGAGTGAGAATTCGGTCTTCATGCCACAGCGCCTCGGCTCAAGCGGCCCCGGTTGAGAACGGCCTTTGGATCGAAACTGGCGCGCACCCGCTCGCTCAGGGCGGCAACGCCCGGCGCCTGCGGATGAAAGACGTCGACATCGCGCCTGACATCATCGGCCGCCCGGATCAGCGTTGCGTGACCGCCGACGGCGTTGGCACGCATCCGCACCGCCGGAGCATGCGCGTCGCCCTTCGGCGGCAATGCCGCCCAGATCAGCCCGCCGCCCCAATCATAGATCACGTCGCCGCCCGTCTCCCGCGCCAATTGCGTGCCGAGCGCAGCGCCTGAGGCCGGCGGGCAGACGATCCGCCAGACCGGCCAGGCGCCGAGCGCGCCGCCGGCCGCGAACGGCAGCACGTCGCGGAGAGTCCCCCACAGCGCCGAAGACGCCGCGTCCTCGATCAGAGACGCGGTTCCGAACGGCGCCAGCAATTCCCGCAGCGAGTTGGCGCGGTGGGCGGCCGAGGCCGTGATGCCCTCGAGCCGCAGCACGGTCAGCGCCTCGCCCTGGCCTGCGAGATCGCCAAGCCCGTCGGTCTTCGCCCGGAACGCCGATTTCGGCAGGTGCGCCGCACCGGAGACGTCGAAGGGCGAGCCGAGCGCCGCGGTCATCGCCTTGTTGGCGGCGGCCTCGTCGAGGCCGCGGAGCAGCAGCGTCCGCTCGGCCTCGGGCTTGGGCATCACCTTCAGCGTGACCTCGGTCATGACGGACAGCGTGCCCCAGGACCCCGCGAGCAACTTGCAGAGGTCGTAGCCGGTGACGTTCTTCACCACCTTGCCGCCGGTCTTGAAGCTGTCCCCGAAGCCGGAGACGGCGTGCGCCCCGAGCAAATGGTCGCGCGCCCCGCCTGCCCTGATCCGACGCGGGCCGGCAAGCCCGGCCGCGATCATGCCGCCGATGGTCCCGAGCGCGGGCGTGCCGAGCAGCGGCGCGGTGTTCATTGGCTCGAACGCGAATTGCTGGTTCTTGGCGTCGATCAGCGACAGCACGTCGCCCAGCGGCGCACCGGCCTGGAGCGTGATGATCAGCTCGTTCGGCTCGTAGGAAGTGACGGCGTTCAGCGCGGAGAGGTCGAGCACGGCATTGGTCGCCATCGCATGGCCGATGCCGCGCTTACTGCCATGACCGATGATCTCGAGCGGCTGCTCATTGGCAATCGCCGCGCGCACCACCCCTTCGACGTCTTTGGCGTCTCTGACCTTAAGCGTATCCACGACTGAGCCGGTATCCAAGTTTAGAACGGAAAGCAAATTTGGCGCGTTGCAGCGAGGCGCAGCGACCGACGCTAGAACCGCGGGATATCCGGAAACGCCAGCTTGCCGGCATGCACATGCATGCGGCCGAGCTCGGCGCAGCGGTGCAGGGTCGGAAACACTTTTCCGGGATTGAGCAGGCCTTGCGAATCGAAGGCGCATTTCAGCCGCTGCTGCTGGTTGAGGTCGATCTCGCTGAACATGTCGGGCATCAGGTCGCGCTTCTCGATGCCGACGCCGTGCTCGCCGGTGAGCACGCCGCCGAACTCGACGCAGGCGCGCAGGATGTCGGCACCGAAGGCTTCGGCGCGCTCGATCTCGCCGGGCTTGTTGGCATCATAGAGGATCAGCGGGTGCAGATTGCCGTCACCGGCGTGGAACACGTTGGCGCAGCCGAGCTGGTATTTTTCGCCGAGCTCGCGGATGCGCGCCAGCGCCTTCGGCAGCGCGCCGCGGGGAATTGTGCCGTCCATGCAGAGATAGTCGGGCGAGATGCGCCCCACCGCCGGGAACGCGGCCTTGCGGCCGGCCCAGAACAGATTGCGCTCGGCTTCCGAATTGGAGATCTGCAGCGTTACCGAGCCGCAGCCTCGTGCAATGGTCTCGACCCGCGTGATCAGCTCGTCGACCTCGATCTTGGGGCCGTCGAGCTCGATGATGAGCAGCGCCTCGACATCGAGCGGATAGCCGGCATGCACGAAGGCCTCGGCGGCGTGGATCGCCGGCTTGTCCATCATCTCCATGCCGCCAGGGATGATGCCGGCGCCGATGATGCGCGCCACGCATTCGCCGGCGGCCTCGACCTCGGCGAAGCCGACCATCAACGCGCGCGCCGTCTCCGGCTTCTGCAGGATGCGCACCGTGACCTCGGTGATGACGCCGAGCAGGCCTTCCGAGCCGGTGATGACGCCCATCAGATCGTAGCCCGGGTTCTCGCACCCCTTGCCGCCGATGCGCAGGATCTCACCGCTCATCAGCACGATCTCGCAACCGAGCACGTTGTTGGTGGTCATGCCGTATTTGAGGCAGTGCACGCCGCCGGAATTCTCCGCGACATTGCCGCCGATCGAGCAGGCGATCTGCGAGGACGGGTCGGGCGCGTAGTAGAAGCCGGCATGGGCGACCGCCTGGCTGATCGCGAGGTTGGTGACACCGGGCTCGGTGACGACGACGCGATTGTCGAAATCGATCTCGCGGATGCGCTTGAACTTGCCAAGGCCCAGCAGCACGCCGTCTTCGAGCGGCAGCGCCCCGCCTGAGAGCGATGTGCCGGAGCCGCGCGGCACCACCTTGATACCTTGCCCTGCACAATATTTCAGGATCAGCGAGACCTGCTCGGTCGTATCGGGCAGCACCACGACCATCGGCGGCTGCCGATAGGCCGTCAGCCCGTCGGATTCATAGGCCCGCATCTCGGCAGGCGTATCGATCACGCCCTCGCCGGGCACGATCGCGCGCAATGCAGCAACGATCTCAGCGCGGCGCGCGAGCACCGCCTGGTCGCTCGCAGGCATCATGATGGCCATATCAAATCCTTCATGGCATATCTTTCCGGCTCACGCCGCACGATCAATTTGTCTCGCCAAATCAATCACGTCCGCGCCTGTTTGGGTAGGCCATCCGAAAGTCGGATCGACGATCCTTCGCCAGTTCGCTCTGGGACAAGTCGGAAATCGTGAAACCTGTCATGGTTTGGTGGCTTGTCCAGGCCGAGCAGGCCTGCGAAAACCGCCCGGTCGGGCGATTGCCGATCCGGCAAGCGACCGACCAGGCCAGACCCACCAGGGAAGAGACGAAGAGCAACCGATGACAAAACTAACTTTTGGCGCACTGACGATCCTCACCATGATTGCCACCGCACCCGCCGCGATGGCGCAGGATGTCGCGGCCGGCAAGACATCGTTCAACAAATGCCTGGCCTGCCACGCGATCGGCGAAGGCGCCAAGAACAAGGTCGGCCCCGAGCTCAACGGTCTCAACGGCCGCAAGTCGGGCACGGCTGAGGGCTACAGCTACTCCGACGCGAACAAGAATTCCGGCATCACCTGGGACGAGGCCGTGTTCAAGGAATACATCAAGGACCCCAAGGCCAAGATCCCCGGCACCAAGATGGCGTTCGCCGGCATCAAGAACGAGACCGAGATCAACAATCTCTGGTCCTACGTCTCCCAGTTCGACAAGGACGGGAAGATCAAGCAGTAAGCACGTAGCAGACAGAAGCTGCAGCTTCTTCCGATCGAATCAGGGCCCAAGCTGCAGCTTTTTGTTTTGACGCGTTTCCTTCACGGCGTCGTTGCAAGCGCCGCGAAGCAACCCAGAGTCTTTCCACGGAGGGATTCTGGATTGCTTCGTCGCAAGGGCTCCTCGCAATGACGGAGTATGAGGCGGCATCTGCGTTCTCCAACCTCCACTGTCATTCCCCGCGAAGGCGGGGAATCCAGTACGCCGCGGCCTCTCGATTCAATCACAAGCGCCTCTGGAATACTGGATCGCCCGGTCAAGCCGGGCGATGACAGCGCGTGTGTGGCTGCACACACGGCTTTGCAGCCTCGCGGCTTCATTCGCCCGAGCTTTGCTTCATCGTTCGCCCCTCTCATCCAAGAGGGCGCAGGGAAGGCCGGGTGCCGGCTCGCACCCGCGGTCCGCTGCGCGAAATGCACACGCAGAAAGAACCGCACAGCAGCATACAGGTGGTGCCGATCACTCGGCCTTCCCTGCGCAGTGGTTGGACGGCTTATGCCGTGATCTCCCGGGAGCCGACCATTCCTTCTGGCCTCCCTCGCCCCGCGAATTTGGATGATGCAGTCTGCCCGGTTGGGCTCGCTCGCACCTTCGCAAGGACTTGACCGTAGCAACGACGGCCAGGACCACACGGTTTTGCCGTACGCACGGCCCGCCATTTCGCCGCAGTTTTCCCTGACTCCGTCGACGAAGCCGGAAACTTACAGACGAGACGAAGCCTGGCAGCGCCGTCGTCCGCACGCGGTTACGGGCTCACAGGGACTACCCGCCCTGCCCGCGCCTCTCGTGCCGACGCTGCCGCGTCCACCGCAAGCCCGGCTCCCGATGGTGACGACACATGATCGCCCCTCTTGGTGAGCCGGGATGGACGACACATACGCCGAAACCGAATTTCGGTAAAGTGGAATATTTTTGCGAGCGTGGATTGACAGGGCGCGACACAGGCTCGGTCGCGTAGCCCGGATGGAGCGCCAGCGTAATCCGGGACAGTGCGAGATGCGGGCGAGCCGCCCCGGATTGCGCTTCGCTCCATCCGGGCTACGGGAGCTTCGCTCTAATCGGCAGCCGCCTGCGCCGGGGCGATTTTCCCGATCATCGTCTCGATTTCCGCCTTCACGAGCTCCGGCACGGCATTCTGCACCATGTGGCCGAGCTCGGGCAGCACGATCAGCTTCGCATTCGGCACCATGGCTGCGAACGGGCGCGCGTGGATGTTGGTCTTCACCGTCTTGTCGGGCTCTCCGGCGATGATCGTGACCGGCGCCGAGATCTCGCCATAGCGCGCGGCTTGCGCAGTCACCGCCTCCTTCAACGTCACCAGATCATAGGCATTGGCGATGAACTCGCGCGGGCGCAGCAGCAGCGGCGTCGCGGAATCCTGCACGAATCCATCCGGCATCATCTGCGGCAGGAACACGTTGCGCGCGCCGGGCTCGGCCAGAAAGTAGCCGAGCGGCAGGGTGATCGTGTAGGCGAGCAGCGGACCGATCACCGGCGTTGCGATGAACTCATTGTAACGGCCGACACCGCCGCGCCAGGGATGGGTGACGGGAGCGAGCATGACCAGGCCGGCGACGCGGCCGGGATGATCGAGCGCAATCCGCGCGCCGAGCGCGCCGCTCCAGGAATGGACGACGAAGACAGCACGCTCGACCCCGAGCTTGCCAAGCGCCTCGTCGATCATCCGCGCCTGGATCTGCGGCGTGGAATCCTGGCGCCGTGCGCGCGTGCTCCAGCCATGGCCGGGACGGTCGACCAGGATGACGCGATGGTCTTTGGCGAGCAGGTCGCCGAGCGGGCGCCGCATCGCTTCGAGATTGGAGCTGGCGCCGTGCAGCATCACGATCGGCAGGCCTGCATCGCGCGGACCGATATCGACGACGTGAAGCGTTGCGCCGTCGACCTCGACCATCCCGCCCTGCGGCGGAAAGGCGCGCTGCACGGCGACGATTCCAGCCTGCGTGACCAGCGCCAGCAGAACCAGCGCCGTCACGACTAACATCACGATCATGGAGAGAATCCGGGTGATCCTGGGCACAGGGCAGTTACGGGCGTTACGGGTGGCAGTTTCGCTTCGCCGGCTTTCCGGATTTGCGCCGAAACTGCCGGGGCTGTGGATATGTGCATAATTGAAGAACGTGAAAACTCAATAGAATCAACAATATTCCAGGAGGACACGCAAGCCTCGGAACAGCTTCATGGGGCCGTCATCGCGGCCTCCATATAATCGCCATGGTCGGTTCCGCCATCTAGGCGCGGGTGGGCGCCGATCCTCCTCGCAGGCCCCAGGGCAACCTCAGGGGATGCGGGAAAGACCGGCAGGATTTGTCCTGATTTGAACCGGAGGATTTTCGATGAGCTTCAGATCGAACGACACTGCGATCGACGAGATCGTGGCGAGCTGCAACGGCGACCTGCGCGGTGCCGTGCGGGCGCTGCTGCTGATCAACGAGCATCTGGAATCGGAGCTTGCAAAGGCTTACGCCGCAGCCGCCGATCACGGCCTGGTCGAGCGCGGCGGCAACGCCCTGCACTAAAGTGCGGTGGACCGCACTTTAGGCTCTCTATCGAGCATGATCTTGTCGGAAAACCGCTGCACACTTTTCGCCAACGTGGCCCTTCGGGTCCGGATCATGCTTGGCACGCAGACTAGTTCGCTCCGTCCTCGTCCTTTTCCTCGTCCGGCGTAAGTGCGGGACAGGCGCGGATCGTCGAACGGGCAAGCTTGGCATCGGCCCTCGACTTGTAGGGACCGTCGCCGAACCAGATATCGCCGATGATCACGGGATTGCTGGTCACGATGTTGCACTTTCCGGTGGCGCGATTGCCGACCACCCAGAACAGTCCGTCGGCGAAGCTCACCGTCCCCGACGCAAGCAGCAACACACCTGCAAAAATCAAACGCTTCATGGCTTTTGCTCCTGCCATGCAGGTAGGCCTGCGGCGGCGCCGGCAATAGTCCTCACGATGCCGCGCTTCCGATCGTGGTTAATCGGCGCAGGCGGCCATCACTCGGAAGATGATCAAACTATCCGCGTCCGGATCGTGCGCTAGATATCCCGTCCCTCGACCTTCTCGGTCAACGCCTTGACCTGGTCGGGAATCTTTTCGAGATGCGGATTGACGGCGAGCGCCTTGCGATAGGCCTCGAGCGCGCGCTTCTCGTCGCCGACCTCCTGCATGATCATGCCGAGGCCTGCGAGCGCGCCGAAATGGCGCGGCTCCCGGATCAGCACCTGCTGGATATCGGCGAGCGAACGAC
Source organism: Bradyrhizobium sp. AC87j1 (assembly GCF_002936975.1). Lineage (NCBI taxonomy): Bacteria > Pseudomonadati > Pseudomonadota > Alphaproteobacteria > Hyphomicrobiales > Nitrobacteraceae > Bradyrhizobium > Bradyrhizobium sp. AC87j1. Next base: position 58,475 of record NZ_PTFE01000030.1, on the reverse strand, counting down.
CATAGTCGTTCTGCATGTAATGGAGCGTGGCGCGGCGGTTCCAGGCCTCGATGTAGTCGGGCCTGAGCTTGATGACCGAATCCAAGAGCTTGATCGCGACATCGATCTTCTTCGCATCGACTGCGGTCTTCGCCCGCGACATCAGCAAGGACGCCGTGTCGCTCGGGGTCTGCAGCCAGATCGCCCAGATCCGCGCCTCGACATGCTTGGCGCTGGCCTCGTCGGGCGCCGCCTTCAACGCGCCGAACAGGAATTCGAGATTCTTGGTGCGATCGACCTTGGGCAGCTTGGCCGGCGCCTCCGGGAGCTTCTTCTGCTTTCCGGGCGGCTCAACCTGCTGTGCCAGGGCCGCAGCAAGGCCGGAGGTTCCCAGCACAAGGGCCAGACACAAGGTGCGCGCGAAGAGGAATCTCACTGCCATGGTCAAAGTCTAAACGCGCAAAGCCGCCCTTGCAAAGCAAAGGCGGCGTCAAACTCGTGTGAGACCGTGGTCTTGCGGGGCGCGTGCGGGCGTCCGGCAGGGCAATATCAGCCCTGGCGAGCCTTGAAGCGGCGCTGCACCTTGTTGATCACATAGACCCGGCCCTTGCGGCGGACCAGGCGGTTGGCGCGATGGCGACCGCGCAGCGATTTCAGCGAGTTACGGACCTTCATGGCGGAATCCTGAACGTTCGAAAGGCCGTGTTCGGCACTACCGTTTCGGCACGCGCGAATGTGGCAAAATGAGATTTTTCCCGCCGGCGGACGACCGCCCGGGACGGGGCGGTTCTTAAGGCATGGCGGGAGGTCATGTCAATGTTAACTGGCCCGTTCCGAACCGGCAAATTCGCGAAAACAACCCCATGCACCGTCAAAGCGGCCGGATCGGCCCGATTTATCGCAAGGGGGAACAGACCTTTCGACGATACCTTGCCAAATTCGTTATATCATATAATCAATTCGGCAACCCGTCGGGAGGAAACCCATGCCGAAGCTGAAGCTGCCCAATATCGACGATGTCGTCGCCATCGACATCCACACCCACGCCGAGGAGCCCTGCGGCTGCCACCCTGACGATGGCTATGACGATTTCCAGGCGCAGATGGCGGAGTATTTCAAGTCGCCGAACAAGCATCCGCCGACGGTGCCGGAGACCGCGGCCTACTACCGCTCCAAGAACATCGCCGCTGTGATCTTCCCGGTCGACGCCGAGCGCGAGACCGGCTTCCGCCGCTACAACAATTACGAGATGATCGAGGCCGCCTCCGACCATCTCGACGTCCTCATTCCCTTCGTCTCGATCGACCCGCACAAGGGCAAGCTCGGCGCACGCGAAGCGCGCAAGCTGATCGAGGAATACGGCGTGCGCGGCTTCAAATTCCACCCGACCATGCAGGGCTTCTACGCCAATGACCGCATGGCCTATCCGCTCTACGAAGAGATCAACAATGGCGGCGCGGTCGCGCTCTTCCACACTGGCCAGACCGGCGTCGGCTCGGGCATGCCCGGCGGCATGGGGATGCGGCTGAAATATTCCAACCCGATGTACATGGACGACGTCGCGGCTGATTTCCCCGACCTCAAGATCATCCTCGCCCACCCCTCCTTCCCCTGGCAGGAAGAGGCGCTGTCGGTCGCGACCCACAAGCCGAACGTTTACATCGACCTCTCCGGCTGGTCGCCGAAGTACTTCCCGCCGATCCTGGTGCGCTACATCAACTCGATCCTGCAGGACAAGATGCTGTTCGGCTCGGACTGGCCGGTGATCACACCGGACCGCTGGCTGTCGGACTTCGCCAAGATCGAGATCCGCGACGAGATCCGGCCGAAGGTGCTGAAGGCGAACGCGCGCAAGCTGCTGGGGATCTGAAGCGCTTCTCAGCGCCGCGCATCGAGGGCTTCGGGTGACCGAAGCCCTCATGCTCGAAACGTCAGACCTGCGCCAGGCCGCCATCGACGAAGACCTCGCCGCCCGTCATGAAGCTGCTGTCCGAGGATGCCAGGAAGGCAGCCACCGCGCCTGTCTCGGAGGGATCGCCGACGCGCCCGATGGGCGTGGCACTTCCGAGCGCATCGAACGCTTCCTCGCCGACGATCTCCAGTGCCAGCTCCGTCTTGGTCGGCCCGGGCGACAGCACATTGACGCGGATGCCGGTGCCGCGCAGGTCCAGCGCCCAGCTCCGCGCCAGATTGCGGATCGCGGCCTTGGTCGCGCTGTAGATGCTGAACTGCGGCGTCCCCATCACGCCCGTGCTCGACCCGGTCAGGATGATCGACGATCCCTTCGTCATCAGCGGCAGGGCTTTCTGTACCGTGAAGACCAGCCCCTTCACATTGACGTCGAAGATATGATCGTAATGCTCGACCGTGATCTCGCCGAGCGGGGCGAACAACCCCGTGCCGGCATTGGCGAAGAGAATGTCGAGCCCGCCTCGTTCTTTCTTCACCGTCTCATAGAGCCGGTCGAGATCGGCCAGATCCGTCACCGAGCCCCTGACGGCTCGCGCCGAGGATCCGAGCTTCGCCACGGCGGCGTCGAGCTGCTCCTGCCGCCGGCCGAAGATGTAGACGAACGCGCCTTCGTCGATGAACCGTTTCGCCGCTCCAAATCCGATGCCGGTACCGCCGCCGGTCACCACTGCCGTCTTGCCTTGTAGTCTGCTCATGATGTGCTCCTTCACTGAGGTTGCACTGAGCTGGCGGCGTACCCACCTATCGACAAGTATGCACCTTTTGGTAAGTGCCCAAAAAATGTCAGACACGACTTTCCCGCCTGCACAGGCTCCAACACCGGTCCAGAGCTGCACGCCGACTTTGCCCGGCTTCACCTGCGGGTTAGATGCAACCCTGCGCGTCGTCTCCGGCAAGTGGAAGCCGCTGATCCTGTACTTCGTCGCCCAGGACGGCCCGACCCGCTACGGCGAGCTCCGGCGCGCCATCCGCGACGTCAGCGACAAGGTGCTGATCCAGCAGTTGAAGGAGCTGGAGGCCGACGGGCTCGTGAAGCGGACCGACTACAAGGAAGTGCCGCCGCGGGTCGACTACAGCCTCACCCCGTTGGGTCACAGCCTGGCCCAGGCTCTCGTGCCGCTCTGCACGTGGGGCACCGAGCACATGGCAGAAGTCAGCCAGGTCTTCGCCGAGCGAGCGACCTGGACGCGGCGAGGACGTCAGCCGACCGTCTAGCTTGAATGGTTGCATCGAACACCATGCAAACTCTACCTCTGCGTCTGCTTCCTATTAAAACGGTTGTTTAGACAGTTGGCTGGCGAACAATATTTGCGGTGTTTTGCAAAAGCCGAACCGTCCATGGCGCAACTTCCGGTGGGACATTGTCCGTTGTCAGAGCTCATCTTGGCTGATGGACTGTGCACCTGAGCCCTCGCTTCGACCGCAAACACCAGCGAACACATCACAATCAAAAGAACTGGAAAAATCCTCGACATCAACCGCCCCCTCGATTCAGCGTAAAGTCAGAGTTTACCTAAGAATTGGCTCGGAAAGAAAGCAAATCGATTATTGAGAGCATACGCCTTGCGCCTCGACCGTGGAACGTCTCCATCCATTTGAGCTGATGCAAGTTCAAAACGCGACTGCGCCGACAACAGCCCAACCACAAGCAACTTTCATTTTTCTCCGCCTTGGTGATTCAGCACGTCGGCTGCCGACTGCACCAGATTTTGGCTCTCTGCGGGTCCATCTGCTGAACAGCCCTTGCATAACATCCCGTGATGGGGCCCATGCATTTCTGATAGGTGCCGTTAGATAGAGCCGCATCAGCGCGCGTGACGGCGGAGGACGAAGAGGGTCTTACTTCGCGGTGCTGCATCTCTGGCTTTTTCTTTGCTTCAGGCGATGCTCCCTTCTTCTCGCACTCATTCTCGTCGTTCAGGACGTGGCCCTTGCGGCAGCTGATTTTCGTGCAGCGGTCCCCCTCTGCGCGGTAGCCGTTCTCGCAAATCAGCGGACATATTCGCCCGCCCTTGTTTTTGACAGCGTCGAGCGCGTCGGTAGTGGCGACGCTCACATTCAGTTTCATGCCCGCGTGCTTGTTGAAGAGGTCGAGGGCTTTCTGCGAGGGCTCACCCCAAACGCCGTCTACAACGCCTACATTGCATCCCACGCGACGTAGCTCGGCTTGCAGCGCGCGAGCTGTATCGGCGCTGATCTGCTCCGTCTCGACGGGAGGTGGTAGAGCAGCGACTTGCTGGTTCTTTTCTCGCGAGGCCTTCTCTCGAATTGCGAGTTCCCGTGCCGCGTTCTCCTGGGCTGTCAGACGAGCTCTTTCAGCGGCAGCAGCCTTGTCATGCTCGATCTGCTTGACCTTCTCGGCAGCGATGCGGGCCTCTTCAGCAGCCTTGGCAGCCGCAGCTGCTTTTTCTATCTCGAACTGTCTTGCACCTTCTGCGGCAAGTCGAACCCTCTCCTGCTCCGCTAGCCTCGCCTTTTCAGCGGCAGCTGCCCGCGCCTCTTCTGCGGCGATTTTTTTCGCGTGCGCTCTCGCAAGGTTGGCATAGAAGCCATCTGGATATTGAGACAGAAAAGCTTCCCAGCCATCGTGGGTGCCGAGTTGCAGCGCCAGCTCGTAGTCCCTTCGGATCGCCGTCTGAGGATCCGCCTGCGGTCCTGTTGGTGACGGCGCCGCCGCTGCCGGGACAAGCGAAAGATCATCGCCTCCAAGTGAGCCGTAGAGATATGGCTCTTGCCTATTGGCGGTAGACTTCAAGACTTCGTCGCGGACGTAACCAAAAGCCTTCCGCAGATCCAGGCCTGGCTTTGTAACGTGGTGAACCATCGCCGCCGTGAACGGACTATTCTTGCCATCACCATCCAGCGCTGTTGAACCTGCCTTTGATGCGAAGGCAATCAGGGTGTTGGGACTTGACGGTTCTACCTTTGCGAGGCCGCGCCCAATCGCCCTGGAAGCGAGGGTCCGCTTCATCACCTTCGAGAACGGGCTGTCACGGCATGCGTCAAGAACCACCAGCCGCAACTTTTTCGCAGGCTCGATCGCTACTAACACCCGATCCAGCGACATTGCCTCGTCATAAATGTCAGTGTCACGTTCGAGGACAGCATCGATCGGGATGAGATAATTGACCCCATCAACCTCGATGCCATGACCTGCATAGTAAACGACCGCAACCTCGGCATCGCGGGACTGCTCGATAAAGTCCCGCAGCGCCCGCCTCATATCAGCTACTTTTAGGTCATGACGCAGGTCGACAAGATCGAAGCCGGCAGCCTTCAAGGTTTCCGCCACGAGTGCTGCGTCGCTGGAGGGATTGCCGAGCCGCGCGACCTTTTCATAAGCCGAGTTACCGATCACCAGCGCCACGCGGCGCTCGGCATGCGCCGAACCGCAGGTCAGCCAGATGAAAAAGAACAATGAAAACCAGCGAAGAGCGCCCATTGCAGGCCCCGATCAAATTGTGCGCAGCCTACGTCGAGCCTGATGAAAGGCAAGCATTGGCTCTGTGATGTTTATCACACTTCGATGCCATGCCCCCTTTAGATCACAGGCCACCGATCATGCCTGCAGTGGCAAACTTCCGCTGTGCTTTGGTAAGCTGACGACAACGCGTACTCCCCCAAGCCGAGTTCTTGTGCTCACAACGATCCCGGAAGGACACCCAATGAGCATCAAAGCCGTCGTCTTCGACGCTTACGGGACGCTCTATGACATCCAGTCGGTCGCGGAGATTACCGAGGACGCGTTTCCGGGATACGGCGAGATCATCACGCAGGTCTGGCGCATCAAGCAGCGTAGGATGGGTTGAGCTCTTGCGAAACCCATCAAACTTGGTTCTCTCAATCAGATCGCACCAACGATTGCTTGGCTTCGGCCGTCGGGCGCTGGTTTCGCAAGAGCTCAACCCATCCTACGAACTGTCGCGAACAGAGGAGTGAAGCCGCCCTACGACGGCTTCGTCCATACCAACGCCGACTTCGATCAGCCTTTTTGAACGGCGGCTGCCGCCTTGCGAATGACATCGATCACAACGTCGGGCCGGGAGAGCATCGGCACGTGGCTGCTCGCCACCTCCGTGACCGTCGCGCCCATGCGCTTCGAGACCCAGCGTTGCAAGTCGGGATGCACGGTGTGGTCATCAGTAGCCAGGATGTACCAGCTCGGCTTCAATCTCCACGCAACCTTGCCAGCGCTAAGCTTCTGCTGCTGGAACAGATCGGCGACGGGCGCATAATGGGTGGCCCATACCAGTTTCTGCTCAGCCTCGGAAAGGTCGCCGGCGAAAAACTCGGTGCCGTTCGGCAGCATCCAGGCACGACCGTCTGCGACCTCGACACGTGAGAAAATGTCCGACGGGAATTTGTTGAGCTGGTCTTGCACGGTCTCGCCCGCATCGGGCGCAACCGCTGCGATGTAGACGAGGCCAACCACGCGATCATCGGTGCCGGCGCCCGTGATGGTCGCTCCGCCATAGGAATGGCCGACGAGGAGGACCGGGCTGCCAACGCGGTTGAGCGTGCGCTTCACCGTCGCAAGGTCTTCTTCATAGGAGTCCAAACCATATTGGACGGCAATGACCTCGTGGCCATCCGCCTGCAACGCAGGAATGACCTTGCTGAAGCACGAGCCATCAGCCCAAATACCGTGACAAAAGACGATTGTTGGCTTCGATGTGGTGGACATGGGCACTCCTTAAGAGTCGCGATTGCACCCCAAATACTGTCGAAAGACGCAGCGACGTCTTTCAAGATCACCCGAATCGGCAGAACGGAGACGCCTTAAACGGGGTCCCCTTCGCGAGCGAAGTGTCATTTATTCATTTCGACTGACCGCCTTGCAGCCTTGCGAATGACCTCGATGACCACGTCAGGCTGCGAGAGCATGGTGACATGGCTGCTGTCGGTCTCGACGGTGATCGCATTCATGCGCTTCGCCAGAAAACGCTGAAGATCGGGATGCACGGTCTGGTCCTTTCGGGCGAGGATGTACCAGTTCGGCTTGGACTTCCAGGCGACTTCATCGAGATTTTGCTGCTCGAGCAGGTCGGCGGCCGGCGGGTAGTGGGTCGCCCACACCAGCTTCTGCTCGTGCTCGGGAAGGTCTCCCGCGAAGTACTTGACGCCTTCCGGCTTGATCCAGACCCGTCCGCCCGCGACCTCGATATGGGAGAATATCTCCGTGGGGTATTTGTTGAGCTCGCTCTGTACGGTCTCATGCACATCCGGAACGACGGCAGCGATATAAACCAGGCCAGCGACGCGGCCGTCGGTCCCCGCGCCCGTGATGGTGGCTCCTCCATACGAGTGACCGACAAGGATTGAGGGGCTGCTGACCCGTCCCAGCGTGCGCTTCACGGTCGCCACGTCATCCGCATAATTATTGAGCCCGTATTGGACGGCGATCACCTCGTGACCGTCGGCCTGCAAAGCGGGGATGACCTTGCTGAAGCAGGAGCCGTCGGCCCAGAGGCCGTGACAGAACACGATGCTAGGCTTGGAGGTTGTCGACATTCTTCCTTGTCCCTTAATGGTTTGAAACTGCGCGAAGCTAAATCCCCCTTCTGTTGATGACTAAGACCTTTACGCTCGGAGCTATGCCTCAAAGATATACGAGGGCGAATGGAACTTCGGCATTTGCGCTATTTCGTTGCCGTGGCGGAGGAAGGCAGCTTTTTGACTGCTGCCCAGCGGCGGCTGAACACATCGCAGCCGTCTTTGAGTCGACAGGTTCGCGATCTGGAAAACGAGGTTGGCGTACAGCTATTGGAGCGCCAGGCCCGCGGCGTGACGCTGACAGCCGCAGGAAGAGTGTTTCTCGATCACGCTCGGCTAGCGCTCTTGCAAGTCGAGGCGGCGACTGATGGTGCCCGGCGGACGGCCGAACCGCAACGACCCGCGCTTTCCATGGGATTCCTGGTTGGATTGGAGGTCATGTGGCTACCCCATCTGTTGCGGATCCTCCGCGAAGAAGCACCCGAGGTCGAAGTCACGCTCTGCACTCAATCCTCCCCGGAACTCACGCTCGCGTTGATGCGAGGAAAGTTGGATGTCGCCTTCCTTCGACCTGAGAAGGAGAGCGCGGGTCTAATCTTCAAGATGCTGGCGAAGGAGCCCTTGATTGCTGTGCTTCCGGCTGACCATCGTTTGGCCTCTCGCAAAAGGATTCGGCCGCAAGATCTCGCCCGGGAAATTTACGTCAGTTCGGCAAGAACCTCTCCGGTGCTGCAAGCCGCCATTGATGATTATGCATCCAAGATTGGGATCACGCTCAAGGCAAAGTACGAAGGCGAGAATATATCGTCGGCGATGTCGCTCGTAGCGTCCACAGGCGGAATTAGTCTTGTTCCCCTCTATGCGCAGAATATGCTGGCACCCAACGTTGTTGCCAGAGCGCTCGAGGGAGGAACGCCAACGGTCGATTTAGCCCTGGGGTTCAATCAGAGAAATTCCTCTCCGTTGCTTCAACGGCTTTTGTCTCGCGCAGATGAATTGATCGCAAGCGTTCAGAATCAGAGCATCATCCGCTATGCCGAAGTTCAATAATTGGCGGTCGGCAGGCTGGGTTGAACTCTTGCGAAGTCCATCAGACTTCGTTCCCTCAATCAGACCGCACCGATGATTGCATGGCGCCGACCGTCAGGCGATGGGTTTCGCAAGTGCTCAACCCATCCTACGAACTACTGAATTAAAGGGGCGGCTTGGAGAATTGCACTTTGATACGGTTCAGAAGGTTAATCGTCGTTTTAGGTGTTCTCCTGGTGTCGGTGGGCGCCGTGGCGCTCGGACGCAGGGCCTATGTTGAGGCGATCGGCACCGATGAGATAGATTACCGCGGCGAGAAGATCCGACTGTCAAAGAAGTACGTCGATTACGACGACTACAAGAACGATCCGGCCAACCTTGGAGCTTCGGAGATTCCGCGCGTTGAGAAGCTGATGACAGATGCGCAGGTTGGCCCGGATTTCGCGGATTGGCATGACGCCGCGCATCAACTCATCAATATCAAATTTCCGGGCTACGGCATGGCAAGCGGTGAAAACGTTGTCGCCGCCGGACGAGAGTTTGCCGTCCGATTCATGGAAATCCCGCAAGTCGCGAAGGAACGCTATTTCGTTCTCGAAAAGCTGGCAGGGGGGACGTTCCGTCTGGTTGATGATTTCGTGGCCGAGCGCGACCCTGGGTCGGCCTATGCCCCAATATCCTCCATTCACCTCGTTAGCGGCAGACTGGTTTATGCCGACCGCAACGGCAGGATTGTCCGCGAGACGCCTGTAGCACGCTGAGAGGCCGCGTTCATTCAATCTACCGCTCACAAGGAATGGAGTCCGCTATGGGGTCGAGAGCCACCGATTACCCTCAAAGTCGCAAACTTCCGCTGAACGCTGGTAAGTTGACGACACGAGCACATCCCCAGAGGATCCTGTGACCACAACGGCCCGAAAGGACACCCAATGCCCACCAAAGCCGTCGTCTTCGACGCCTACGGAACGCTCTACGACATTCAATCAGTCGCAGAGGTCACCGAGGACACGTTTCCGGGCTATGGCGAGATCATCACGCAGGTCTGGCGCATCAAGCAGCTCGAATACACCTGGCTGCGCTCGCTGATGCGGCGCTACCAGGATTTTGCCGCGATCACGCGCGACTCGCTGGCCTATACGCTGCGCGTGCTCGGGCTGGCCTATGAGAGCGAGGCGTTCGAGCGCGTGATCGAGAAATATCTGAACCTCGATCTCTATCCCGATTCGACGAGCGCGCTCGCAGCGCTCAAGCCGCGAAAGCTCGCCATCCTCTCCAACGGCAGCCCGGACATGCTGAATGCACTGGTGCGCAATTCCGGCCTCGATCGTCTGCTCGATGCCACCATCAGCGTCGATGCCAAGAAGATCTTCAAGCCGAGCCCGGAGGCCTACATGCTGATCGGGGAAGTGCTCGGCACCGCACCGAGCGAGACTCTGTTCGTGTCCTCCAACCCCTGGGACGTGGCGGGCGCGAAAGCGTTCGGGCTGAACGTCGCCTGGATCGAGCGGGTGACGCCGGAGGCGATGGCGCTGGCTTGCGTCGAGAACGAACTCGTGGCACCGCTGACCATGTTCAAGGCGATCCGCACCCAGATGGACGAGCTTGGCTTTGCGCCGGATCATCGTGTCCGGGCGCTCTCCGAGCTGCCAGGGATTGCTTAGGCATCGCCGCCCGCCCGTGAGTCTGGAATGAGCTGCCCGGAATGAGCCTGGAATCCGTTCGCGCCTTCTTCGCCGAGAAAGCCCCCGACATCAATGTGATGGAATCCCCCATCAGTTCGGCGACCGTACCGCTGGCCGCCGAAGCCTATGGCGTCGAGCCCGGAATGATTGCCAAGACGCTGAGCTTGCGCATCGGCGAACGCGTGATCCTGATCGTGGCCGCCGGCACCTCGCGCATGGACAACAAGAAGGTCAAGGCGCAGTTCGGCGGCAAGCCGAAGATGCTGGGGCTGGAGGAGGTCGCCGACATCACCGGCCACGAGGTCGGCGGCGTCTGCCCGTTCGGCCTGAAGTCGCCGCTCCCGATCTATTGCGACGTCTCCCTGAAGGCTTTCAGCGTGGTGGTCCCGGCCGCAGGCTCGACCCACAGCGCGGTGCGCATCACGCCCGACCGGATGGCCGAGCTGACCGCCGCCGAATGGGTCGACGTCTGCGAGGTCAGGCCGTAGGGCGGCACCGGACACGATGCCTGATGCATTTGCCGATCAGGGAGGCTAGCATAGCGCCGATGACCGACGACAAGGTGAAACGACGACTGACCACCGTGCTGTGCGCTGACGTGTACGGCTATTCTCGTCTCATGGAAGCAGACGAGACCGGAACGTTGGAGACGCTCCGGCGCTACCGCACCGCCATCGCGCGATTGGTCGAGCGCCATGACGGCCGCATCGTGAATACCTGGGGCGATGCCGTAATCGCCGAGTTCGCCAGCGTCGTCGAGGCCGTGCAATGCGCAGTCGAAATTCAGCAGGAGATCTCCAGTCAGGCTGCGGACGCGCCGCAGGCGAGCCCGATGCGGTTTCGCATCGGCATCAACCTCGGCGACGTGATGGTGGACGGCTCCGACATCTATGGCGACGGGGTCAATATCGCATCGCGGCTGCAAGAGCTCGCCGAGCCCGGCGGCGTCGTGATCTCGAGCTCCGTCTATGACCAGGTGCACAACAAATTGTCTGTTGGCTTCGACTGTCTCGGCCAGCGTCCCCTGAAGAACATTGCTCCCCTGACCAGCTATCGGCTGACCCTGGGCGGCCAAGCCGCCGCACAGGGGAGCTTCCCGATCGAGGAAAGCGCAACTCCCTCAGAGCGAACGCGTGCTCCGCGGATGGACGACAGGCGCGAGCTGACTTCGGCGCCGAATGTCGTTTCGGAGTGGCTGGCAAAGCTGCCCCGCCCGCTTGCAACGGCCCTCACGGTGTCGGCCTTCCTGATTCTGATCAATCTTTTCACTGGCAACAAGATCTGGTTCCATTGGCCGGTCGCAGCCATCCTCTTCGGTGTCGTCCTGCGGATGGTGCTTGGACAACGACCTGAATCGGACAGCAAGACGGAGCGCTGACCGGGGCGCCACGACCGCATCGTCGCGCCGTCCGCTGCGCAATTTTCCGGATCATGCGCCCTTCAGAGCCTAATCGTCGTAATCGTCATAGGGACGCTGCGGAGGTGGCGGCGGCGCATTGTTATAGCGCGGCGGCGGTGCGGCGCGATTGCGCGGGACCTGCTGCTGCGGCGGCATCTGGTTGTTGGACTGGAACACGGCGCGGCAGCCGCTCGACAGCTGCGGCGTATTCTGCTGCAGGCAGGCGGTGATCCGGCTCACGTCCGGAATCTGGTCGCTGCACAGACGCCAGACGTCCGGCGTACATGCCATCTGCTGTTCCATGGTGCCGCGATATTCCTGGGCGAATGCAGCGCCCTGCGCGACGATGCCGCCGACCGCGAGCGCCACACCCAGCGCAATCCGCTCTGTTCGCATGTCCCGATCCTTCTTAATTCCCATCGATTTTCATCAATCAATGAGGCAGGAGCCGGTTCTGAACCAACAACAAAATGTGAAAATGGCTTCGGAACCCAATTCACCCTCGATATTCGGGTTGCCCGCAACGTCATCCCCCCTGCGCTTTTGTCCACGTGCCCGAGGCGACATCGGCGCCACGGTCCGTGGCACCGCCGCAACAGGGCCAGCGCAAACCGGCACCTTGCGCCTTTGGCCATAGGGCATTTCGCATAACGCCAAGAACCGCGGCGACGGCCCCGCTAGCAATTGCGCTGGAATGAGGGAATCCGTCGATGCCGACTGCAATACCGGCCTGTGCGCAAAACACCACAACGACCGCCGTTCTGCGCAACAAGCTGCTCGTGACCACGGCGCTGGCACCGCTGGTGCTTGCCGCGCTGCCCGTCCTTACAGCCATCCCGGCGCGCGCGGCCTGCACCGTGGCCGGCACCGGCGCAATCGGCGCGCTCAATTCGGGCGACGTTGCGACCTGCACCGGCCCCGGCAACACCGACCACATCAACGCCACCGGCCGCAGCAACGTCACGGTCAATATCGGCGATGGCACGTTGACTTCACTGCTGCCCGGCGCCGGGATTCCCGCGGTCGTTTTCGACAGCACCATCGGCTCGCGCGTCACCGTCAGCGATCAGGCGACGGCCTCGACCTACAGCGGGGCGGTTCTGCTCTCTAATGGATCGATCCACAACAATGTGACGATCGCGGCCGGCGGGATTGCGGAGGGGACGGGCAATGCCGAAGCGGCCATCGTCATCGACAATTCGGACGACAATCTCGTCAACATTCGCGGGACGGCGGTCGGCACCGGAGGAAACACGACGGGACTGCGCATCAGCGGGACGTCGAGTGGCAATGTCGTCCTCGTCTACGACAGCGGATCGATTGGCGGCGGTCATACCGGCGTGCAATTCATCGCCGGCGGCAATACACTCATCAATGGCGGCACGATCTCCGGCGGCTTCTTCATCGCCATCCAGGGTTCTTCCGGCAGCGACACCATCTTCAACTCCGGCACCATCTCGGGCGGCGGCAGCGGAGCGATCGAGCTGAATGGGGGCGATGATCTGCTCGGCCTCGCTCCGGGCGCGACGATCACCGGGAATGTTCGCGGCGGGAGCGGTACCGACACGCTGAACTTCGGCAGCATCGGCAGCGCTTCGTTCGACCTTGGCAATCTCGGCCCCGGGCTGCAATATGACGAGTTCGAGCAACTGAAGAAGAACGGCAACTCCGTCTGGACCTTGACCGGCGCCACCGCCTTCAACGGCGCGACCACGGTGGATGCCGGCGGCTTGATCGTGAACGGCACGTTGCCCTCCGTGGTCACTGTCAACGGCGGCTATCTCGGCGGCACCGGTACGGTCGGCGGCATCGTCGTCAACGCTGGCGGCATGGTCGCCCCCGGCAATTCGATCGGGACCCTCAACGTCAGCGGCAACGTGACCTTCAACGCCGGCTCGACCTTTCAGGTCGAGATCAATCCCGGCGGCCAGTCCGACAAGATCGCAGCCACCGGAACGGCGACGCTCAATGGCGGCACGGTGCAGATCGTGCCGCTCGGCGCCGGCTTCCTCGCCAACACCCAATATACGATCCTCACCGCGACCGGCGGCGTCACCGGCACGTTCGCGACGCTGACGACCTCGGGCAGCCCGCTAGTCTCGGGGCAACTCAGCTACGACGTTAACAATGTCTACTTCATCCTGCAGCAGATCGGCGGCTTCGGCACGCTGTCGGGCCTGACGCCGAACCAGACGGCAGTGGCTGGCGCGCTGGATCAGGCGCAGTCTGGCGGCGCATCCGGTCCGCTCGCCGCCGCGATCAATACGCTCGCCGCGCTCAACACATCGGGCATCAAGGCCGGCCTCGACGATCTCGCCGGGCAGATTCACGCCGATGGTCGCCGCTTCACCGCGGACCAGGCCGACATGTTCCAGAGCTTCATGTGGAATGCCGGCACGCAGTCGCGCGGCGAGAGCGTGCGGATGTCAGCCACAGCTTACGCCCCGGAGCCGGCGGACCCGATCGGCAAGGCGCTGCGTGGTCGCCGCGCCGCGCCGGTGCAGAGCGTCTGGTTCGGCGGCTACGGCAATTGGGACAAGGTGGCGGCGAGCAACATTGCTTTCGGGACCAGCACGGCCGTTGGCGGCGCGGCCCTTGGCGCCGATCTCTGGAACCGGCCGGGCTTCACGGCCGGCCTTGCGATTGGCGCATCGACCGGTCAGCTGCGCATGGCGGGCCGGGCCGACCGGATCGACTCCAATGCCGGTCATGCCGGCTTCTATGCCAGCGGTGAAGCGGGGGGATTCAATCTCGCATCCGCCATCAGCTATTCCTTCGCGGCGCTGGAATCCTCGCGCACGATCTCGTTCCTGGGACAGACTGCAGCCGCTTCCTCGCGGGCGAATACCTTTGCCGCTTCGTTCGGCATCGCACGTCCCTTCGAGACCGGATGGGGTTTTACGGCCGAGCCGTTTGCCAAAGCCGACTGGTACTCGACGCGCCAGGGCAGCTTCTCCGAGACCGGCGCGGCCGGCGTCAATCAGCTGGTGCGCGCCGGCAGCTTCGACGTCGGCTACGGCACGGCCGGCTTGCGCACCCATCACCGCATGATGATGCCGAACGGCCACGCGGCGCAGTTCGGCGCGACCCTTGCCGTACGCCATGAGTTTTCCGGCAACGCAGCAACCATTACGGCTGCGCTCGAAGGCGCGCCCGGCATACAGTTCGCGATCACCGGCGTCGAGCGCGCACGCACGGTGGCGCTCACCGGCGCGGAGGTCCGATGGGACCTCACGGCCGCGACATCGTTCAAGGCATCCTACGAGGGCGCGTTCGCGCCGGGATATGACCGGCATAACCTGCGGGGCGTGGTCCACAGTGAATTCTAAAGCATGATCCGGAAAAGTGCGCAGCGGTTTTCCGAAAAGATCATGCTTAAACAGACAACTTAAAGCGCGATGACGATTCATCCTAATCGCATCGCGCTTTAGAGCGAAGACCCTACTCCACCTTGCCGATCTTCTTCACCGCCGCAATCAGCCGCTTGCTGTCGGTCGCGACGAATTCGGAGAAGGCCGGCGCGTCCTGATAGGCGACGAGACTGCCCGAGGTTTCGAAGGCCTTGAGCACCTCGGGACTCGCCATCACCTGTGCCATCGCCTCGCGCAGGCGGGTCGCGATCGGCGCGGGAAGAGAACTCTGTGCGAACAGCCCCGCCCAGATGTACATCTCAACGTCCTTGTAGCCGAGTTCCTGGAAGGTCGGCACATCGGGAAAGCTCGCGATGCGCTGCGCGCCGCAATTGCCGAGCACGCGGAGCTTGCCGTCGTCGACCTGCGGCTTCAGCGTCCCCGGTGCGGCGGCGATCGCCTGCACGGTCCCGCCGAGGATCGCGGTGAGCGCGGGACCGGCGCCACGGAACGGCACGTGCAGCAGCTTGATGCCGGCGCTGTTTGCGAACATCTCCATCGCCACATGCAGCGTGCCGTAAGGCCCTGACGAGCCGTAGGTGATCTGGCCAGGGCGATTCTTCGCGTCCTCGACAAAATCCTGCGCCGTTTTCCATGGCGCGGAGGCCGGCACCGCCAGCAGCGTGGGATCGGCGAGCACGCGCGCGATCGGCATGAACTGCGAGACCTCGTAGGCGGCGGGCCGGTCGAACAGACGGTCGGCCTCGGGGAGCACCGCGAGCGAGGACAGCGTCATCAGCAGCGTGTAACCGTCGGGCTCGGCGCGTGCCGCCGCGGCATTGCCGACCGAGCCGCCGCCGCCTCCGGCCCGGTTGTCGACGATGACAGCCTTGCCGAGAACCCGCTCCAGCGCCATCGCCACCGGCCGCGCTGCGAGATCGGCCTGTCCGCCCGCGGGAAACGGCACGATCATGGTGATGTTGCGGGCCGGGTAGGTTTGCGCGGCGGCCGGCCCGGGTAACGCAGCGCGCAGCAACGGCAGTGCAGCAGCGGCGCGCAGGACATCGCGTCGATCCATGGCAGGTCCCTCCCCGAATTTTCTTCTTCGCTCCCAGCCTAGCGTGGCGACCGGCAAGAACAAGGCGTTTACGAAGCGTTAGCCATGTTCGGCCCAGCCCGGAACGCATGCCTAGAGCCGCTGTTGCCCTCCTGAGGGAGAATGAGCGATGCGGAATCTGGCGACCATCGACGGCGCGCTCGACGAGATGCTGGTGAATCTCGCGGCGATCGTTCTGCGGCTTTCAAAGCCCGAATTGACGCGGACTCCGGAAGCGCGGCGTGCATTGGCGCAATCGGTCCATCAATATGCGGTTTGTGCGAGGCGTTCGAGGGACCCTCGCGTTCACGAATTGAAGTCGCAGCTGGAAGAAACGCTGAAGCCAAGCCTGCGTATCGTCGCGATCGACGGCGTGAAGGTGGCGTAGTCGAACACCGTCATTGCGAGCGCAGCGAAGCAATCCAGAAATCCCTCCGCGGAGACACTCTGGATTGCTTCGCTGCGCTCGCAATGACGGGGCGTTGAAGCCGCTCGCTCTCCTACGACGCCTTGACCTTCCCACGCGCTCGCCGCTTGCATGTGCCCGGCAGCTTGGCCGCGAGGAAATCGCCGAGCGCTTCGACGCGGGCGGGACGCGGGCCGCCGGGTGGGGTCACCAGGTGCACGGCGCCTTCGGCCTGCTTCCAGTCCTTCAGGATTACTTCGACGGCGCCCGATGAGATCGCTTCACCGACGATGAATTCGGGCAGCTCGGCGATGCCGAGGCCCGCGATCAGCGCCGGCATCACGGCTTCGCCGTTGTTGACGCGGAGCTGTCCACCCGGGCGCACGCTGGCCTGCTCGCCGGCTGAATTGGTGTAGTGCCAGATGTTGGGCGTCGACAAATAGGCGTAGCTGAAGCATTTGTGCTCGGCCAGATGCATCGGATGCGTCGGCCGGCCGTGCTTCTTCAGATAGGACGGCGCGGCCACGGTGAAGCGCGGCATGGTGAAGAGGCGCCGTGCGATCAGCGAGGAGTCCGGCAGCCGAGCGATCCGCACTGCCATGTCGAAACCCTCGCCGATCAGGTCGATTGTCGCATCGCTCAAGTGCAGATCGACCGAGACTTCCGGATAGGCCTCAAAGAACTCAGGCAGCAGCGGCGCCACCGCCTTGATCCCGAACGTCATGGGCACGGCGAGCCGCACCAGGCCCCGCGGCGCCACCGATTGCGCCAGCGCCTCGTTCTCTGCCGCTTCGCCGTCGGTCAGCAGCCGCGTCGCGCGCTCGGCGAGCTTGTGCCCGGCGTCGGTCAGCGCAAGCCGGCGCGAGGTGCGGTTGAACAGCCGGGCGCCGAGCCGCTCCTCCAGGCGCGTGACCGCCTTGGACACAGTCGCCTTGGACATCACGAGCTCGCTCGCGGCCCCCGCAAACGACCGTAATTCCACGACTTTTGCGAAAATCGCGAGCGCCTCGAAATCGGGAAGTTTTGCCATGGCGGCCTATCCACCTGCATATTTATGGAAACAATGCGTTTCAACAGTTTCTATTTCTATACCACAGACGGAGGCTTATCCAAGGGGTCATCAGACATTCAGGACTGGAGAAATCCAATGACCAAGAAGCTCTCAGGCAAGGTTGCCCTCGTCACCGGCGGTTCGCGCGGCATCGGCGCGGCCTCTGCCCGCGCTCTCGCCGACCAAGGCGCGGATGTCGCCATCAGCTATGTGGCCTCGCCGGAAAAGGCGGAAGCCGTCGTCACCGAGTTGAAGGCCAAGGGCGTCAGGGCCCGCGCTTTCAGGGCGGACCAGGCTTCCGCGAAGGACGTCACGCAGCTCGTCAACGACGTCGCCAAGGAATTCGGCCATCTCGACATCCTCGTCAACAATGCCGGCGTTGCCACTGGCGGTGCCATCGACGACGCCAATGCCGACACGGATGCCCTCGCCCGCCAGGATCAAGTCAACGTGCACGGCGTGATCGCGGCGATCCGCGCCGCCTCGCAGCTGATGGGTGAAGGCGGCCGCATCGTCACCGTCGGCTCCATGCTCGCCGACCGCGCCTCGTTCCCTGGGCTTGCCGACTACGTCGCCACCAAGGCCGCCGTGGTTGGTTACACCAAGGGCGCGGCACGCGACCTCGGACCGCGCGGCATCACCGTGAACGTGGTGCAGCCCGGCTCGATCGACACCGACATGAATCCGAAGGATGGCGGCGAGTTCGCCGAGACCCAGCGCAAGCAGCACGCATTGCAACGCTTCGGCCGTCCCGAGGAAGTCGCCGCCGGCATCGTCTTCCTCGCAAGCCCGGACGCCTCCTTCGTCACCGGCACGGTGCTCAACGTCGACGGCGGGTTCGGCGCGTAAGGCGCCACCCGCTCGAATAAAAGGAATCACGCAAATGATCGAACTCAGACCTTTCGATAAGCTCGGCGGCGCCGATCACGGCTGGCTCAAGGCCAAGCATCATTTCTCCTTCGCTGGCCATTATGACCCCAACAACATGGGTCACGGCGCATTGCGGGTGTGGAACGACGACGAGATCGCGCCCAACACCGGCTTTCCCGCCCATCCCCACGCCAACATGGAGATCATCACCTATGTGCGCGAGGGCGCGATCACCCATCAGGACAGCCTCGGCAACGAGGGCCGCACTGAAGCGGGCGACGTGCAGGTGATGAGTGCCGGCAGCGGCATCCGCCACTCCGAGTACAATCTGGAGCCGACCCAGACGCGGATCTTCCAGATCTGGATCGAGCCGACGGCGCGCGGCGGACAGCCGACCTGGGGTTCGAAGCCGTTTCCGAAAGCTGATCGCTCCGGCAAGCTCGTGACCATCGCGAGCGGCTTCGATGACGATGCGGACGCGCTGCCGATCCGCGCCGATGCGCGTGTGCTCGCAACTACGCTGAAGGCCGGCGAGAGCGCGGAGTACGCACCGCAGAAGTCGCGGCATCTCTACCTCGTGCCCGCAGCGGGTGCTGTCGAGATCAACGGCGTGCGCGTCAACGCCCGCGACGGCGCCGCGATCCGCGACGAAGACCGGCTGAAGATCACCGCGCTCGAGGACACCGAGCTCGTGCTCGTCGACGCGGCCTGACCACTCTCTCCGTCATGGCCGGGCCTGTCCCGGCCATCCACGGCCTCAACAACAGTCAAGCTAATCCCCCCAACGGAGACCACCATGACCAAAGTTCTCGTCCTCTATTATTCCGCCTATGGCCACATCGAAGCGATGGCGAATGCCGTCGCCGAAGGCGCGCGCGAGGCCGGCGCCACCGTCGACGTCAAGCGCGTACCGGAGCTGGTGCCGGCCGAGGTCGCGAAAGCCTCCTATTACAAGGTCGATCAGGCCGCCCCCATCGCCAAGATTGAGGATCTCGCCAATTACGACGCGATCATCGTCGGCACCGGCACCCGTTTCGGCCGCATGGCTTCGCAGATGGCGAACTTTCTCGATCAGGCCGGCGGGCTCTGGGCCAAGGGCGCACTACATGGCAAGGTCGGCGGCGCCTTCACGTCGACCGCGACCCAGCATGGCGGCCAGGAGACGACGCTGTTCTCGATCATCACCAACCTCCTGCATTTCGGCATAGTCGTGGTCGGCATGAACTATGGCTTCGCCGGCCAGATGAAGCTCGACGAAGTCACCGGCGGCGCGCCCTACGGCGCCACCACGATCACCGGCGGAGACGGCAGCCGCCAGCCCAGCGCCAACGAGCTCGCCGGCGCGCGCTATCAGGGGCGCCAGATCGCGGAGACCGCCAAGAAGCTCCATGGTTGAGCTGCACGGCTGGTGCGACGGGCGGCATTCTCTTTCGGGAATGCCGCCTCAGCTCCGCTCGGTTTTCTTCCTGACGAGCTCGCGGCCGATCGGCCGCGCCGGTTCGCTCCGCAGCACCAGCGAGGTCGTCACAGTGCCGAAACCGGCAATGCGATCCACGATCGTCTCCAGGTCTTCCGGCGCCGGAACCAGCACCTTCAGCACGAAGCAGTCATCGCCGGTCACGCGATGGACCTCGATGATGTACGGAATCTCGCTGAATCTTTTCAGGCAGGTCTTGATGTGCTCGTGCGACGTGCGCAGGCGCACCAGCGCCATCAGGCCCAGCCCGAGCGCGCGCGGGTTGATCCGGGCACCGTAGCCTTCGATGATCCCGGCTTCCTCCAGCCGCTTGACGCGCTCGGAGACGGCCGGCTGGGACAGGCCGACGGAACGGCCAAGCTCGGACAACGGCACGCGCGCATTGGCCTGCAGCGCCTCAAGGATCTTCAGGTCCTTGGCGTCGATACTTCCGAAACGATCCAAGCAAATTCTCCATTCCGCCTTGAGATCATCGGCAGATGATCGATTCCGCCGATGATCTGCCATGTCACGCAGCACCGTGACCGGCCACACTGCGCCTCCATCTCAGATATCACGGGACGATCATGCACGACATCATCACCTTGCCCGGCCTCGGCGGCTCCGGCGACACCCATTGGCAAACGCTCTGGGAGCGTAGCGATGCGTGCTTCAGACGATTCCAGCCGACGAGCTGGGACCAGCCCGAGCTCGAGGACTGGGAGCAATCGCTGGAGCGAGCGGTCAGGCGCTGCGCGAAGCCGCCCGTGCTGGTGGCCCACAGCCTCGCCTGCCTGCTCGTGGCGCACTGGGCCGCCCGCTTCCCATCCGCGATCGCGGGCGCATTTCTGGTCGCGATCCCCGATCCTGAGGGCGCCGACTTTCCCGCGGAGGCCGCCGCGTTCAAGCCGGTCCCCGACCGCGCGCTGCGCTTCCCTTCCCTCGTCATCGCCAGCACGAACGATCCCTATGGCAGCCTCGAGGTGACACAGCGACACGCACGCGCCTGGCAGTCCGGCCTGATCGTGCCGGGCGCGCTCGGCCACATCAACGGGTCGAGCGGGCTCAGCGACTGGCCGCAGGGTCGCGCATTGCTGGATGCCTTCTGCGCGGGCCTTCCGAGGTGACGGGCGAGCAGACCGCCGCTGTCAGCGCATCTTGCGTATCGCCCTCGCAGCGACGTCGGCGAGCGCGGGATAGCGACGCAGACCCTGCGCGGCATGGTCGCGCCACGCAAAAGGAGCACCGCGCCAGGAAAGCGCGATGCTGACGTCGGTCAGCGGCACCCTCTCGGCGCCGAAGCGGCGCTTGTAATCTTGATTGCCGATGCTGAGGTCGAAACGGCGCACGCCCTCTGCATGCAGCGCCGCCATCGTGCGCTCGGCGACGAGCAGCCCCGGCGAGCAGTTCGACCATGAATTGCCGGCGTGGCTGATGCGTAAGAGGTAGTAGGTCGCGCCGGATCTGACGCCGAACGCGGTGGCGACGATACCCTTATCGCAGACGAGCGCTGTGACGACGGCATAGGCTTCCGCGACGCCCTGGCGGGCGACCTCGCGGTAAAACCGGGCATGGGCGTCGTCGTTGAGGACGAACCGCGAGCCGAGTTGGCGCATGCGCGCCTGCTGCTGGACATCCATCACGTCCAGCAGCTCATGCGCGCGCGCAACGTTCGCGGCGATCTCGAACCGCGCACCTTCGTGACGGCTGAAGACGCGCCAGCAGCGCTGCATCTGCATGCGCTTGATCGACGCTTGATAGTTCTCATAGTCGTCGCCCGTCAGCACGACATTGCCGTTCAGCGATGAGGATCCGATCCGCCCGAGCGACACCAGCGGATTCGGCTTGCCGCCGACCTGGGCCGGCATCTTCTTCAGGCGGAGCAGGTCGAAGCGGTCCGGCAAGGCGCGCAATGCCTCGACCAGTGCCCTGCCGATCGCATCCATCGCCGTCGCGTCCAACGCGGCATCGAGCGCCAGGATCGGCGCGTTGTTATCGGAGACGCCGAGATCGGCGAATTCGACGATGCGGATGCCGCGCCTGATGTGGCTGACCATCGGCACGACCGCGATGTCCTTGCCGGTGGCAGCATCCGAGATCATCGCGATCAGCGGCGCAAAATCGTGAAACGCCTCATACCATGCATCGAGCCAGTAACGATGCTGGAATGCGGTGCGATGCCCGGCGTACAGACGCGACGCGGCCTGCCGCCAGTCACGCACGAAATCGACAGCGATTTTCGACGTGCTGGACACGAGGCCATCTGGTTGCTCGACGCTGAGGAACGTCATCTGCGGGGCATACGATTACTGAGTGTTTCGAGATAGATTATGTTTTGTCGCACACCACAAGAGACGTAGCCGCTCAATCGTTAAGCCGATGCCACCATCGCCCCGACTGCGACAAGCTGTCAGCGCTGCGGTTCCATCTGCTCGACACATTGGAACCTGGCGAGGAAGTGCAGGCCGGCCACCGCGAGGGCGAACATGAACCAGATCGGATTTTGCCGTTCGAGCAGGAAGGTCTCGGTCGCGCCGTAATACAGGCCAAACAGCCAAACGGTCAGGAACAGCTTTGCCAGGGCCCCACTGCGGCTGTGAGCCTGGGCTGACTGGAAATTGCCGAGCGGTGCGAGCACGAAGACGAGGATCACGAGCAGCAGTCCCGGCAGACCGATGGTGACCGCGAGGTCGAGATAGCTGTTGTGGCTATGCGCCGCCGACGTCGCCCATTCGGCGCCCTGGGCGGTCTGCCGTGCGGTGACATCATCCCAGAAGGCCGCATAGCCGTGACCGATGACCGGCTTCTCGGCGACGGCCGCGAGCGCGAACTCCCAGATCGCGGAGCGGCCGGTGAAGGTCGGATCGAGCGGCAGCAAGCGTGTCAACGCTCCCAACGCCGGGCTCAAGACACCGCCGACCGTCAGCAGGTTCATCACGATCAGCGGCACGAAGCAGATGATCCGCTTCAGCCACAGGCCAGGGGTGACATAGACCAGCGAGGCGAGCGCGTAGATCGCAAGGCACAGCACCGACGAGGTCTTGCCGCCGGTGAAGATCAGGAAGATGCCGGCCAGCGCGGCGATCGCGGGTCCCATCACGAACGAGCCGACGGCGGTCAGGTAGATGCCGACATAGACCAGGATGGTCATCACGGGTGAGGCGATGTTCTTATGGCCAAAACTGCCGCGCCAGTCGCCGGCAAGCTGCGGCTCGCCAATATCGAGCGCGGTGTGGATCGAATATTGCGGCGCGAGGAAGATGCCGAGATAGCAGAGCGCGAGCAGCACCAGCGCGGCGGCACCCAGGCACAAATTGAAGCTGCGCTGCGTCGGCGGCAGCAATGGCAGCAGGACGGCGAGCGACGTCACGCTGGCGGCAAGCACGAAACGCTGGATCGAAACGCCGCGGCTTTCGGAGAGGGCGATGTTGATCACCAGCCAGCCCACGAGGCAGAGGTGAAGCGGCGTCACCAGGGTCTTCAGCGCGGGCGCATCCGTGGTGGCGACGAGCAGCACCGCGATTGCAGCGAGGAGTCCCCAGGAAACATAGGCCAGCGCCATTCGTCCGCCGACGACGGTGGTGACATCGGGATTGCGCAGGTCCGGGAACGGATCGAGCGTCACCAGCACCAGCAGCAGCGAGGCGACGGCGACGAGGCAGCGCGCCGCCTGCACGGCATTCAGCTCCGCAAGGCCGTCGCGGAAGGCGCGGCCCAACGATCGGGCCTCGAGGTCGGTCATGTCGGCGGCGCTGCGGTCCATGCTGCGGTCCACGGCTCAAGACACTTGGTGACGTCGGTGAAGCTCGACGTCCTGGCTCAAGCCCATTGAGCGTCCGTCACCAGGCCTTTCGGAAGTCTGCGCCGCCGGCTGCCGCACGATGCTCCGCGCGATCTCGTAATATTGCAGCGCCCGTTGCTCCAGTGTGAGGCTGTCCAGAATATAGCCGCGCGGATCGAATTCGCCCGCAGCACACCCTTCCCAGAAGTTTTCCCAACCTGCCTCGAACCCCGCGACGTCGACGAACTTGGCCCCGCAGCGCTCATCCCAATACGGCACCGACGACACCGGCGCGAACTGCACGCGGTGCGGATAGTAATCGGGGTCTCGCCACGGGCCGCCCGGATCCCAGGCAAATACCGGCAAGCCGCAAGACAAGGCCTGCTGATAGGCGATACCCTGGCTCTCGTTCTGACACAGGAAGATCATCGCGCGCGAACGCGCCAGCGCAGCCTGATAATCTTCTTCCTTGTAGCTGCCATAGCGCAGCTCCGTGAAGGAGCGCCCCTCTTTTCGCAGGCGGGCGCGGACGGGTTCGATCAACTCCGGCGCATAGCGCTCGCGATCCCAGTGGACCTTGTCGTAGATCAGCACGTCGACGGCCTTCTGCGAGGACTGCGACGGCGCCCAGAGATCGGTGTCGATGCCGACCGGCCAGGCTTCCGTCTCGGGCCAATACGGCCGGTACATGTCGACGTACCAGGGGCCGGGCACCACGACCTTCTTCACCGGCAGGCGCTTGAACAAATCGAGGTCGTCGAGCGGATGATTGTGGGCGGCGACGCCGAGCAGGATCGGGTTCTTCCACGCGAACTTGTCGAGCAGGAAGGTGCGGCCGACGATGCAGGCCAGCTCTTCGGGATGCCGCGCGATGTAGCCGTAATCGTTGACGCGGTAACGGATACCGAGCCGGTCTAGCCCCGCACAGAGATTGAGGAACACGCGAAGCTGGCCGCTCATGCGCGGCTCGCCGAGCAGCAACCGACGCGCCATGCGCCGCAGATGCCGGTCGCCGGGAAACCAGCGATCGTCCTTGTCCTCATAGAAGAGGTTGAGGATCATCGCATCTGGGTCGTGTTCGAATATCTTTGCGGGCACTGGATTCCATCCGCGGCAACCGGATGCGCATTCTCGCATGGGACCGGCGGTCGCACTCTTCCAAATTTGCCACAGGCTTAATGCCAGCGGCTTAACGCTAATTGACGAAACCAGCGCCGCTCACGGCTTCCCGACAACGATCTGGCTGTAATGCGAGTATCATTCGCGGGCATGCCCATGTTGCGATCGATCGCATCATCCATTCAGCAGATGCGCCCTGGTTAACAGACTCTTAAAGGCGAGCCGTGGCTCAGATCACCGCCGAAGACGTTCTCGATTTGCCGGCAACCAGACGCATCGTTCCGGCGGCACGCCAACCGCTGCCGTCGAGCTCGACGGTGTCCGTCGTCATTCCCGCCAAGAACGTTGCGGCCTATGTCGGCGAAACCCTCGCCAGCGCACTGGCGCAGGGCGACGTGGGCGAAGTGATCGTCGTGAACGACGGCTCGACCGACAACACCGCCGCCATCGTCCGCGGCATTCGCGATCCGCGGCTGCGCCTGATCACGAATGATTCCGCCGGCGTGTCGGCAGCGCGCAATCTCGGTGCACGATATGCCCGCGGCGAATGGCTGCTGTTCCTCGATGCCGACGACCGCCTTCGCCCCGGCGCAGTGGCGGCACTGCTGGAGGCGGCACGCGGGGCTCCGCGGGCGGTGCTCGTCTATGGCGATTACAACACGATCGACAGCGAGGGACATCAGATCGGCCGGCGCGGCCTGCTGAAGGGGCGCCGGAAGCCGTCCGGCGACGTGCTGACGCGGCTCGCCGCCGGCAATTTCATCGTCAATGGCGGCATCGCGCTGGCCCGCGCGGAAGCTTTCCGGGCCATCGGCGGTTTCGACACATCGCTGCGCTATTGCGAGGATTGGCATTGCTGGTGTCGCCTCGCCGCGATCGGCGAGTTCGAGTTCGCGCCAAAACTGCTGCTCGATTATCGCTTGCACACCGCCAACACCATGAACGCGGCGGTGCGGACGCCGAAGGACTTCTTCCCTGCCATCGCGCGGGTATTCGACGACGGACTGATCCTGGCACGCCTGCCCGAGGGCACGGCGGCCGGACTGCGCCTCGCCGCCGAACTTCATCTCATCACCTACTCGGCGATGCAGGCGGTTCGCTTCGGCCGATATCGCCAGGCTTTTGGCTATCTTGGAATGGTCGGCCGCCGCTCGCTCAAGGCGTTGCCGCGCGCCGCGGCCAGGACTGCCCTCGCCCGCTTCGGCATCTGATCGTCACGACACGATCTTCGAGGCCTCATAGGGCTTCGGCTCGATCCCGAGCGCCGCGAGCATCGAGCCGAGCGCGACCATCACAGGATGCATCGCGACGACGGCCTTCGACGACGTCAACAGACCTGCGGACCGAACCAGCGAGAGCGGCAACCGTCCGAGCATCTGTATGAACACCCGCGCCCGCGCCGTCGCGCTCTGCGCGGCCTTGTACTGCACGCGATAATTGATCGCGCCGATGCGCAGGCCACGCTTGGCGATCCAGCCGAGGCTGGTGCGGCTTTGCGGTACGGTCTCGGTGATGACGGCCTCCGCCGTCCAGTGGAAGATCATGCCGGCATCACGGCACCGCACGAAGAAATCGCAATCGCCGCCGCCGAGGAAATTGAAGCGCAGGTCGAACGCGGGACGATCGAACCGCTCGAACGCGGCGCGCGTGATCAGACAATTGCCGCAGCCATAGATCAGCGGCACCGCGCCGGAATAGTCGTAGGCGGGACGGAAAGCGGGATGACGCGACAGCCACGGCTTGCTGTCGTCATCGAACACAGGCAGCACCGGCCCGCCGACCACGTCAGCGCCGGTCGCCTCCGCGGTGCGGACCATCAGTTCGAGCCAGTCGCTTGATGCGATCTCGTCGTCGTCGATCATCAGGAAGCGGGTCGCGGCGGGAAACAGCGCCTGCGCCGTCTCGAACGCAGCGTTGATCGCCTGGCAATTGCCCTGCCGCTTCTCGACGAGGCAGACGCCCTGCAGCCTGCCGGCGACCAGAAACTCCGCGGCAACCGGCGCGCTCTCGCGCTGCGTGGCATCGTTCTCGACCATGACGACGGCAAAGGAGCGCGGGGTCCGCTGGTTCGCAAGCGACTCCAGCGTCAACCGCAGATGCTGCGGACGGCGGAAGCAGGGAATGCAGACGACGATACCGACCGACAGGTCGATGACCGCGGAGCTCGCCACGATCTCCCGGTTGGGATCGCGCACGGCATCCGAGATACGCGTGGCAGACAGGTCTGTCGGGATCAATGTCATGACGTTCTAGATGTCCGAAATATATTGAAAAAGCCCTGCTTCATTCGTACGTCCCGCGACGGCACATCGTCGCGGGACAGATGCGTCCCAAAAAGAACGGCCAGTTGATGGCGCGTGCCTGCGCCTCACGCCAGTCTCCCGGCCGTCCCAAGATAACATCATGCGTTTAACCGCTTTCGCCTGTTTCTCCCGCGAAATCATGCGCACGTGGTACTGCAATTCGCGGTCCATGCGCCGAGGAAGACCCAACATGAACAATGCCGTAGTTAATGCGCATGCGCATTAACCCGACCGTAAGCACTGCGACCGGTGAGACGGCGCGGCATCAGATTTGCTCTTCGGGCTCGCGATATTTTTCCTGTAAATTTGAATAGAACAAGCGCGGTCAGAAAATATGAACAAGCCAGCCACGATTGATTTTGCGACAGCCACGGCGATCCAGATTCCCGCGGCCGCGTCCCCCGTCCAGGCACTTCACGATCTCGTCCCGGGCGAAGCCCGCGACAGCCTGCTCGCCGTTCACGACGTGCTGCGGCGCGAACTGCCGCAAGGCCAGCTCGCCATCTATGAAGCCGGCGGCGGCTCGTGCAGCGTTCTGCCACCGGAATTGCCTGGACGCAGCAAGGTCACCGTCGTCGATAT
The DNA here is from genome assembly GCF_002936975.1 of Bradyrhizobium sp. AC87j1. Lineage (NCBI taxonomy): Bacteria > Pseudomonadati > Pseudomonadota > Alphaproteobacteria > Hyphomicrobiales > Nitrobacteraceae > Bradyrhizobium > Bradyrhizobium sp. AC87j1. The sequence continues at coordinate 30,908 of NZ_PTFE01000030.1, read as the reverse complement.
CGACGAGGACCAGGTCCGCAACAACACCTATGCGGATGAAGCGATTCTCGGCGACGTGCAGACCTATCGCTTCGGGCGCGAGACCTTCGATCTCGTGATCTGCTACAACGTGATCGAGCATCTGCCCCATGTCGACGCCGCGCTCCTGAACTTCCGCGATGCGCTCAAGCGCGGCGGCATGATTCTGATCGGCGCGCCCAATCCCCGCTCGCTGTCCGGCGTCGTCACCAAATATTCGCCGCACTGGTTTCACGTCTGGTTCTACCGGCACATCCGCGGCATCAAGGATGCCGGCATGCCCGGTGAGCCGCCATTCCCGACCTTCTTTCATCCACTGGTGACGCTGCCCCGCCTCGAAGCCTTCGCGACTGCCAACGGCCTGGAGATGATCTACCGCCGTGAGGTCGAGAGTCCGCGCTATCCCGAGATGCGCCGGCGCAAGCCGCTGTTTGCTGCGCTCGTGGACGCCGGCGCCGCCGTTCTGAACACCATGCTTTCGCGTGGGACCGACGTCCGCCGCGGCGACTATCACGTCATCCTGCGGAAGAGCTGACGGTCATGGCGCGCGCGCGGCCCATTGCAGAACAAGCCGAGCCTCGCGGCCAAGCCGTGCGCGGTAACGAACTGTTAATCTCCAGGGAGCCCCGGCATCGCTGGCGTCACGAGGACGCACCGCGGAGTGACAAGCGCTTAAACTCTTTGTTTGCCATTTCGGTGAATAGTCCCTCAATGAGTATGGTTAATTTTCCCTGTTGCGTTGATTGGGCACCTATATCCCGGGTGCATGGCGTAGAGCGAAGAGTAGCCCCTCAGCCTGCGGCAGTTGGAATGAAAGCTGGGGATCATGCTTGACTATAACCAGCCGATAGATCGGGCCAGACCGGAGTCGCCGCAACAGCGGCCCCAGGCCGGCTTCAACGTGCTGGAGCTCGTCAATCTGCTCTGGCGGCGCAAGATCGCGATTGCCGCGGCTGCCCTGCTCGGCGCAACGCTTGCCGTTACCGTGGGCAAGAGCCTGACGCCCCGCTACACCGCCACTGCCCAGCTCTATGTCGATCCGCGCGAGCTTCAGCTCGTCGACCGCGAACTCACACCGCGCGCGCAGGACGTCTCCGGCATGTCCATGGTGGTGGAGAGCCAGGCGCGCCTGATCACCTCCAACAGCGTGCTGCTCAAGGTGATCCAGCAGGCGGGTCTCGACAAGGACCCGGAATTCGGCGGCGGCAGCGACGGCCAGAGCCTGATGCCGTCGCTGCTCGGCCTGATCGGCCTGCAGCCGCGCGCTCCCTCCGCTGCGGACAACAAGGAAGTGCAACTTGCGGCGCTCGAAGCGCTGAACAGGCACATCACGATCCGCAAGACCGAGAAGAGCTTCATCGTTGACATCGAGGTCTGGTCGACGGATCCGGCGAAAGCGGCGATGCTCGCCAACACGCTGACCAATGCCTACCTCACCGAATCCCGCAACTCGCAGGCTTCGGCCGCACGGCGCGCCACCAACGATCTCTCCGGCCGCCTCAAGGAGCTGCGCGAGCGGCTGCGCAACGCCGAGACCACGCTCGCCACCTACAAGGCCCAGAACAATTTCGTCGGCACCCAGGATGCGCTGATCAGCGATCAGCAGCTTTCCGCCAGCAACCAGCGGCTTTCCGCAGCCCGCGCGGCGACGATGGATGCGCAGGCGCGGCTCGACCAGATCGAGGCGAGCCGCCGTACCGCTGCCGATGCCGGTGCGATTCCGGAAGCGCTGCAATCACCGACGATCGCGAATTTGCGCGCGCAATATGCCGATGCGCGCAAGAAATATGCTGAGCAGGCCGGCGAGCTCGGGCCGCGCCATCCGGCGCTGCGCCAGACCGAGAAGCAGGTCGAGGATCTCAAGCGTACCATCAGCGAGGAGATCGATCGCTTCGCCCAGTCGGCCAAGAACGATCTGACGCGCGCCCGCGACTATGAGGCCTCGCTCAACCGGGCCATGGAAGCGCAGAAGCGGCAGAGCGTGCAGCTCAGCCAGGCCGCCGTCCGCCTCCGCGAACTCGAGCGCGAGGCCGATGCCAGCCGCGACGTCTATCAATCCTTCCTCAAGCGCTCGCGCGAGACCGAGGAGCAGGAGACGCTGAACACTTCGGCGGCCCGCGTCATCGGCGAAGCGACGGTGCCGCAGCGGCGCTCGTTCCCGCCCGCCATGAGCCTGTTCGCCATGATCGGCTTCATCTTCGGCGCGCTCGCGGCGTCAGGCTGGTTCGCCGCGGTCGAACTCCTGCTCGTCGGCGCGCCGGCGCCCGCGCCAGCCCGCCGTGCGGGCAAGCCGGCACCGGAGAGAACGCGCACTCCCAAGGTTTTGCCGGCTCCTGAAGCCCCGCAGCCTCCGCAGGTCTCGCGACCTCAGGAAGTGGCGCAGGCCCTGCCCGAACTTGCCGCGCTATCGCTGCAGCCTGCGATGGTCGAAAAGCCCCTGATCGAAAAGCCGCTGATCGCGCGCCTCCAGGAGGCCGATGTCATCCACACGCTCGGAGCCATTCTCGCCACCGGCGGCGGCGTCGACCTCACGCGGCTGGGCTGGCCGACATTGCGGCCCGGCTTTCCCTTGACGAAACTGCTCAACGCTTGGCGCGATATGCGCGCCGCCGTGGCCCGGCGCGCCGGCGACAAGACGATGCCGGTCATCGCGCTCGTCGGCGCCGGCGACACCACCGGACGCAGCGTGATCGCGCTGAATTTCGCGATCGCGGCAGCGCGCGACGGCGCCCGCGTGCTGATGATCGATGCCGACCATCAGGCCCATGTGCTCTCGAACAAGGTCAGCCGCCCCGGCAAGAGCGAGCCGAGCAGGCTCGGCTGGCTCTCGATCGGCAGCAAGGCCGCACGCGAGATCAAGACGGTCAACGGCATTTCGGTGCTGCCGGCCGGCGAGGGTGACGCCGGCAAGGCTGCCGACGCGATTCGCAAGGCGATTGCGCAGGCACGTTCCGCAGGCGGCTATGACCTTGTGATCCTCGACGGTCCCGCGATGCCGCTCTCGGGCGGCGGCCGCAAGCTGCTCGACGATACCGACGCGCTGGTGGCGGTGCTGCCGACCAGCCACGACATCAACGACAGCCTGGAAGAGATCCTGACCGCGCTGGGCCGCGCCGAGCGCAAGCTGGTCGGCGTCGTGCTGGACGAGCTCACCCCTGCAATCCAAACGCGCCAGCGAGGCAGACAATATGCTTGAGCGTCGCGTCAACCTCGACGGACGGGCAGCCACGGCCGAGGTGCCGCGAATCACCGTCGGCGGGCTCCGCATGGCCGCGATCGATCTGGAAGCGACCGCCGATTTCATGATCGAAGCGACCGATCCCGACAATCGCATCGGCCGTCCGTTGTTCCTGACCTCGGCCAATGGCGAGGTGCTGGCGCGCTGCTCGACGGAACCGCAGACCGAGCGCCTGTTCCGCGCCGCCGACCTGATCAATGCCGACGGCCAGCCGCTGGTGGCGGCCTCGAGGCTGCAATCGTGGTTTCCCCTGCCCGAGCGCGTCGCGACCACGGACCTGTTCCACGTCGTCGCGCGCAAGGCGGAAGCGGTCGGCCGCACCTTCTACATGTTCGGCGCCAGCGAGGCCGAAAACATCGTGGCCGTCGAGAACGTCCAGAAGATGTATCCGGACCTCAAGATCATCGGGCGCAGCCACGGCTATCTGCGAGGCGAGGCGCTACGCGCCAAAGTCGAGGAGATCAACACGCTTGCGCCGGACTATCTGTGGGTCGCGCTCGGCGTGCCCAACGAGCAGGCATTCGTGGAGGAATTCACGCCATACCTGACCAATGTTGGCGTTATCAAGACATCAGGCGGCCTGTTCAACTTTTTGTCGGGCAGCCGTTCCCGCGCGCCGCAATGGATGCAGAAGATCGGACTCGAATGGGCGTGGCGCACCTTGCTCGAGCCGCGCCGCCTGTTCTGGCGCTATTTGACCACCAACCCCCGCGCGCTCTATCTTCTCTTCAGCCGCAACCGACCCCTCCGCTAAGAGAAGAGCAGAAGACGATATGACCGACCGACCGACTGTCCTCGTCACTGGGGGCGCGGGCTATATTGGCTCGCATGCCTGCCGCGCATTGACCGCCGCCGGCTACCAGCCCGTCGTTTATGACAATCTCTCGACAGGTCATCGCAGCTTCGTTGCCGGCCCGCTGGTGACGGGCGATCTGCTCGACGGCACGGCGCTGGCACGCGCCTTCGCCGACCACAAGATCACGGCGGTGATGCATTTCGCGGCGGCCAGCCTGGTCGGCGAGTCGATGACCGATCCGCAGAAATACTACATCAACAACGTTCAGGGTACGCTGTCGCTGCTGCAGGCGATGCGCAACGCAGGCTGCCATCGCATCGTGTTCTCCTCGACCGGCGCCGTCTACGGCAATGCCGATTCCAAGGAGCTGCCGGAAGACTTTCCCTGCGTACCGATCAACCCCTATGGCGCGTCGAAATGGATGATCGAGCGGATGCTCGCCGATTACCGCTCGGCCTACGGTTTCGGCGCGTTCTGCCTGCGCTATTTCAACGCCAGCGGCGCCGATCCGGCCGGCGGCATCGGCGAACTGCGCGACAATGAAACCCACCTCATTCCCCGCGCCATGATGGCGCTGCAGGGCCATGTCGACTTCGCGGTGTTCGGCGACGACTACGACACGCCCGACGGAACCGCGATCCGCGACTACATCCACGTCACCGACCTCGCCGCGGCGCATGTCGCAGCCCTGAAGCTCCTGGAGGACGGGCATGCCGGCGGCAGCTTCAATCTCGGCACCGGCTCCGGCTTTTCCGTGCGCGAGATCCTGAACGCGATCAGGCAGGAGACCGGTCGCGAGGTGCCGCACACCATCAAGCCGCGCCGCGCCGGCGATCCGACTTATCTGGTCGCGGATCCTTCCGCTGCGCGAAAGGTGCTGAACTTCGTGCCTGGCCATTCCGACCTGGCGACGGTCATCCGCACCGCCTGGGCCTGGCACCAGAAGGCGCATCCGTTCAGACAGCGTTAGGCAATCGGGGCTCCCGCGCCTTGCTCGGCGGAGGCGTGAACGGCTAGACTGGGCCTTCGCTGCCGGCGACGATGCCGGCATGCCTGGCTCGGCCGATTGCGCGAGCCGATTTTCCGAGCGTCAGGTCACGATCATTTCGGCGCGAAGGCCTGTCATTGGTCGCGGATCCCTGGGAGCATGGAACGAATGCATCAGGCCGCACGCCTGGAGTTCGAGCGCGTGATGGAGGAGTTTGCCCGCTGGCGCATTGTGCCTGCGGACGAGCGCTCGCCCGCGCCCGCCTGGTGGTGGGGACCCGCCATGGCGGTGTTCGACGACCGGGAGCCGATGAGTTGCCCATGGTGCGCCGAACTCGGTTTGAACGAGGGCGCGAGCTTCGCCGAGGGCGCGCACACGATTCTCGCGCTGTTCGTCGAGCAGACGTCGCTGACGGGGCCTCAGGATTTTCCGAGCAAGGCCGAGGGCGGGGAGCACGACGTCCGCGAGCTGCACCCGCAGCCGTCAGACGACAGCGCGTTTAAGCCGTGACGCCGCAGCTTCCGTGGCGGCAACGTCCGGCTCCGGCTGGAGCGGCGGGGCGACAGGCAGGATCATCGGCCGCAACAGCTCGGCCATCTGCTTGGCCGGCAGCGGCTTCGAGATCAGGAAGCCCTGCATCTCGTCGCAGCCATGGGTGCGCAGGAAGGCCTCCTGCTCGGCGTTCTCGACGCCTTCGGCGACGACGGTCATGCCGAGCGCCTTGCCCATGCTGATGATGGCCTGCGCGATCGCCTGGTCCTCCGAATCCTGCGGCAGGTCGCGCACGAAGGAGCGGTCGATCTTGATGGTGTCGATCGGGAAGTGCTTCATCAGCGACATCGACGAATAGCCGGTGCCGAAATCGTCGATGGCGAGGCGGATGCCGCGGCTCTGGATGGCATCGAGCACCTTGAGCGCGCGGCCGACATTGCGCATCATCATGCTCTCGGTGACTTCGAGCTGGAGCAGCACCGGTGACATGCCGCTGGCCGCCAGCACCTCGTCGACGTCCTGCAACAGATGCTCGTCGGCGAATTGCCGCGGCGACAGGTTGACCGCCATCGACAACGGCAACAGGCCGCGGCGCTGCCAGGCCATGGCCTGCGCGCAGGCTTCCCTCAGCACCCAGCGGCCGATCGGCACGATCAGGCCGGTCTCCTCCGCGAGCGGGATGAACTGAGCCGGCGAGATGTTGCCGAGATCGGGATGCGCCCAGCGCAGCAGCGCTTCCACGCCGGTGATCTGGCCGGTCGCCATGTCGACCTTGGGCTGGTAGTTCAGCGAGAACTGCTCGCGCTCCAGCGCGCGGCGCAGCGCGCTCTCCAGCGACAGCCGCTCGATCGACTGCGTCGTCACTTCCTTCGAGAAGAAGCGGTAGCCGTTCTTGCCGTCCTCCTTGGCGAGGTACATCGCCATGTCGGCGTTCTTGGTCAGGGTCTGCGCATCGGAGCCGTTGGTTGGATACATCGCGATACCGATCGAGGCCGTGGTGTGGCACTCGTGTCCGGCCAGCTCCATGGGCTCGGCGAGTGCAGCGAGCAGCCCGGTCGCGATGCGCTGGACGTCGTCGATCTCGCCGCACTGGTCCAGGATCACCACGAACTCGTCGCCGCCGAGGCGCGCCACCACGTCGCTTTCCCGCAGCGCGCCGCGCAAGCGGTTGGCGACTTCGAGCAGGAGCAGGTCGCCGGCCTCATGGCCGAGCGAATCGTTGATGACCTTGAAGCGGTCGAGATCGATGAACAGCACCGCGAAACGGTGATCGTGGCGCTCTGCCGTTTCGATCGCCTCGCGCAAGAGCCCGTTGAAGGTCTCGCGGTTCGGAAGATCGGTCAGGCTGTCATGCGAGGCGAGGTACTCGATCCGCTCGTCGGCCTCGTTCTTCTCGTCCGCGCGATCGAAATTCTCCATCGCGAAGGCGACGTTGTCGGCGAGGCGCTGCAACAGCTCGACGAACTCGGCCGTGAAGGTAGCCGGCTCGGTCGACATGTAGATCATGACGCCGACGGCCTGATCGTGCACGATGAGCGGAAATGCCGCGCCCGATCGCGCCCCGTCGCCGCGGACGACCGCATGAAAGGCGCTGACGCGATCGTCGTTGAGATAGTCGTTGCTGATGCAGGGCTGGCGCGTGCGGAACGCCGTGCCGCTCATCCCGCGTCCTTCGGGACGCTCGGGGTCGATGGAGAGGCGAACGTTCCGCGTGGTGTCGGAAGACGGCCCGGCGCTCGCCACGATCTCCAGCTGCTCGCTGTCGGCCCTGGCAAGCGCGATCGTGGTCGAGGTGAACTTGGCGCCGTTCGAGGCGGCAAGGCAGACGAGGTCGAACAGCTCGGCGCGCGACTTCGCCCGCATGATCGCCTCGTTGGTCGCGCTCAGAGCCGCGAACATGCGCGTCAGGCGCTCCTTCTGCGCCTCGGTGCGGGCCTTTTCCTCGGCACGGTCGAAATTGTCGAGCGCGAAGGAGACGTTTTCGGCAAGGCGCCCGAGCAGTTCGACCAGATCGGGCGTGAATGTGTCCTCCTCGGGTGCGAGGAAAAGCAGGATGCCGATCGGCTCCTGGCCCGCCTTTAGAAGCGGGAAGCTGGCGGCGGCCCGCGTTCCGTCCTCGATCGCCTTCGCCCGCCAGTATGCCGACCGCGGCTCGTTCAGATAGTCGTTCATGACGCTGGGCCGGCGGGTCCGGAGCGAGGTGCCGATGATCCCCTCGCCTTCGGGATGGTCGGTGGAAATGCTGCAGGTCCGTCCAACCATTTGCTGCTGCAGGCGCCCCTTCACCGCGACGACGCGAACGAGCTCGTTTTCCTCGTCGATGATGCCGATCGTTGCCGACGCGAACACGTCGCCGAGAATAGCTGCCTGGCACGCGGCCTCGAACAGGTCCTCGCGCGTCTTGGCGCGCATGATCGCTTCATTGGTTGCGCTTAGCGCTTCGAACATTCCGCTCAGGCGATTGCGCTGCTTGTCTACCTGCGCCTTCTCCTCGGCGCGATCGAAGCCTTCCAGCGCGAAGGCGACGTTGGCCTGGAGCTTGCGCAGCAATTCGACGAATTCGGGTGTGAACGTGCCGCACTCCGGAGAGTTGAACAGGAACACGCCTTCGACCTGATCGCCGTTGAAGAGCGGCAGCGCCGCGGAGGAGGCGATCCCGTTGCGGCGGGCGCTGGCGTGCCACGGCGCGATGCGCTCGTCGGCGAGCACGTCGTTGCTGACGGCGGGCTGGCGCGTGCGGAACGCGATGCCGGTCAGTCCGCGCCCTTCCGGCACCTCCTCGGAGATGGATAACTTGAAGTTGCGAACCTGATCGGCGTTAGGTCCGTAACAGGCGACGACGCGCAGCAGCCCGGCGTGAGGGTCGACCAGTGCGATGTTGGCCGAAGTGAACTTGGCGCCCTTCGCCGTCGCCTCGCAAACGAGGTCGAACAGCTCGGAACGCGACCGCGCCCGCAGGATCGCCTCGTTGGTGGCGCTGAGCGCCGCATACATGCGTGCCAGCCGTTCCTCTTCGACGGCGATTTTGGCCTTCTCGGACTCGCGGCCGAAATTATCGATCGCGAACGAGACGTTCTCCGCCATACGCAGCAGGAGCGCGACGATCTCCTCGTCCTTGGCCCACGAGCGGCTGATGAAGAACAAGAGCACGCCGACACTTTCACCGTGCCTGATCAGCGGCGCGACCACGCAGGCGGCAACGCCAGTGTTGACGTTGGCCTGCTCCCACGGCGAACCTCTGGTGCGGCTGGCGAGATCGTCCTCGACGATGGCCTTCTGCGTCCGGAACACCTCGCCGGATATTCCCTTGCCGTAGGGATTCTCCGGATCGATCGAATAGCGCGCCTGGGTGATCAGTGCGAGGTTCTGGCCGGTGGACGCGACCGGACTCATCCAATGCGAATCCGGTTCGCGGAGCAATACGATGGTCGCCAGCGATTTGCCTCCATGAACGGAGGCGTCACACACGAGCTGATACAGTTCCTGCTCGGTTTTGGCGCGTAGAATGGCTTCATTGGTGGCGCTGATGGCGCCGAACATGCGGTTGAGTCGCCGCGTCGCCCGTTCGCTGGTCTGCCGCGCGGTTTCGCGCGCGAAATTGTCCAGCGCATAGGAAATGTTGGCCGACATGCGCCCGAACAGCGACACCATCTGCTCGTTCAGCGAGCCGGCTTCGCGGCGGGTCACGTAGAGCACGCCGACACTCTTGCCGTTGCAGAGCAGCGGCAGCGCCGCAGCCGCGCCAATGGCGGCCGAAGCGGCACCCGCGCGCCACGCCAGCGAACGGGGGTCGTTCAGATAATCGTTGCTGACGCACAGCTTCTGATCTCGAAATGCCTCGCCGCCGACGCCCGAGCCTTCGGGTGTGCCGGCAACCGTCGTGATCTCGATCGAGCGCAGCCGCGCAACGTCGTCGCCACAGCCGGCCGCAAAATGGAGTCGCCGGTCGTCCGGTCCGACCAGAAACACGGCGACAGCCAAGAAATCCCCGCTCGAAAACCCGGCGTTGCAGACCTTCTGGTACAGCTCGTCCGGCGATTTCGCATAGAGGATCGCTTCGTTGATGGCGCTCAACGCCGCAAATGTGCGCGCGAGTGTCGTCGGCACGATCTCAGCTCCCGGGCATTCTGCCTATTTCTCCCGGGTGACTTTATGAGGGGCCATCGCCTAAGTGGTCGTTATTGCGCGCTGCAAACAATCGATCAAAGTGAACGAGCTGCGAACGACCCGGGGTAAACTACCGAAAATACCGCCGCACGGGACGAATCCTCAGCGAGAGCCGCGATCTCTTTACGAATTTGCAGCCCTGTATTGGTTTACGGGAGATTGATATCGCTGCCGCGCTTTGAGACGATGGCCTCCAACAATCAGTGCCCGCCAAGGGCAAAGATCCCGGGGAACGCCATGCCGATCGTCACGGCCGATCGTCTCACGCGCATCAGCGCCGCCCTGCTCCGCGCCGCCGGAGCCTCCGAGGAAGAAGCCGACGCCGTCGCGGTCGGCTGCGTCAACGCCAATCTCGCCGGCCATGATTCCCACGGCGTGATCGCCGTTCCCACCTATATCGACCGCATCAAGGCCGGCCACATCGTTCCCGGCGCCCAATGGACCGTCGTCCAGGCATCGCCGACCACAACCGTGATCGACGGCCATTGGGGCTTTGGTTTCCACGTCAACGCCAAGGCGATGGCGCTGACGATCGAGAAAGCCAGGACGGCGAATGTCGCTGCCTGCACCGTGTTCCGGCAAAGCCATGTCGGCCGTCTCGCCGCCTACCCCTTGATGGCGATGCGCGCAGGCATGATCGGAATTGCCACGGCGGACTCCGGCCGCTCGCCGAAACACGTCGCCCCGTTTGGAGGCAAGGAGGCGCGGCTCGGCACCAACCCGATCTCGATCGCGGTGCCGTCCGATCTCGATGCGCCGTTCTATCTGGATATGGCGACTTCGGCGGTGGCGGCCGGCAAGATCCAGCTCGCGGTCGCCCGCGGCGAGGAGATTCCGACGGGCTGGATCATCGATGCCGAGGGACGGCACACCACCGATCCGACCCAATACCGCAAGGGCGGCGCGCTGCTGCCGCTCGGCGGCACCGAGGGCTACAAAGGCAGCGGTCTTGCCGCGATGGTCGAGGTGCTGTGCGGCCTGCTCACCGGTCTCGGCTTCGGCGTCGAGCCTACGGGGCGGCACAATGACGGATGTTTCATGGCGGTGTTCAATGTCGCCGCATTCCGCCCGCTGCAGGAGTTCAAGCGCGAGGTCGCCGAGTTCGCGCGTTATCTGAAATCAACGCCGCCGTCCGAGGGCAGCAAGGGCGTGTTCTATCCCGGCGAGATCGAGGGTTTGCGCGAGCAGCAGCGCCTGCGCGACGGCATCGAGGTCGAGGATGCCACCTGGGAAAAGCTGCGCGCGCTGGCGCGGGAATACCGGCTCGACACCGTCCTCGATCTGGCCTGACGGCATCAGGAGAACAGCAGCATGAATCGGCAGATGGTACTGGTCGGCTTCCTCCAGGCGCAGAACTGCACCAACTTGCCGAGCTCGTGGCGACATCCAGACTCGCGCGACGATTCGATGTCGGCGGGCTACTATCAGGAGATCGGCAGGATTCTCGAAGCCGGCAAGTTCCACATGGCCTTCTTCGACGATCGCCTGGCAATGCCGGACCGCTACGGCAACGACCACGCCCATACCGTCGAATACGGCATCCGCTGCGTGAAGATGGATCCGCTGATCGTGCTGACCACGATGGGCATGGTCACTGAGAAGCTCGGGCTGGGAGCAACCTGCTCGACTACCTATTACGAGCCGTTCGATGTTGCGCGCCGTTTTGCGACGCTCGACCTCATGTCCGGCGGACGCGCGGGCTGGAACGTCGTGACCTCGCTCAACGACGGCGAGGCCCTCAACATGGGGCGCGACTCCCATCCCGAACATGATTCCCGCTACGACAAGGCCGACGAGTTCATGGAGGTCGTGCTCGGCCATTGGGACACCTGGGAAGACGGCGCGCTGATCATGGACAAGAAGACCGGCCGCTTTGCCGATCCGGCCAAGGTGAAGCGGCTCGACCACAAGGGCGCGGCGTTCAAGTCACGCGGGCCGTTCACCGTGCCGCGTTCGCAGCAAGGCCACCCCGTGATCATCCAGGCCGGGGCATCGGGCCGAGGCCAGCGCTTTGCCGGCCGCTGGGGCGAGGTGATCTTCACCGCCGCGCGCAATCTTCAGGGCGCCAAGGACGGCTATGCGTCCGTGCGCAACGAGGCCGCCAAGGCCGGCCGCGATCCCGACCAGATGTTCCTTTGCAATTTGACGACGCCGGTCTGTGGCGCGACCAAGGCGGAAGCCGAGGACAGGATGGCGCTGATCAACAAGCTGCCGCTCCAGATCGACGCGCTGTCGCTGCTTGCCGAAGCGCTCAACTACGACTTCGCCTCCAAGGATCTCGACGAGCCGCTGACCACTGACGAACTCAAGAGCATGCAGGGTATTCTGGGCATCCGCGACGGCGTGCTGAAGAATTCAGGCAAGAGCAATCCGAGCGCGCGCGACTTCGTCACTTTCTCCGGCCGCGGCCAGGTGCAGGACGCGATGGTCGGCGGCCCGAAGGAGATCGCGGACAAGCTCGAGGAGATGTTTGTCGAGCGCGGCTGCGACGGCTTTGTCATCGCGGCGACCTATGTGCCCGGCTCCTACGCCGATTTCGTGCAGCATGTCGTGCCGGAGCTGCAACGCCGCGGACTGTTCCAGAAAGACTATCGCGGCAAGACGCTGCGCGAAAATCTCGGACTGAAGCGGCCCGCGGCCGGCGCCTGGAAGGTGCCGCCGCGCGATGCCGCGGAATAGCAACGAGGACTTAGCATGCGCTGGCTGAAATTCACTGAGACAGGCAAGACCTCGTGGGGGATCGTCGAGGGAGATAAGGTCGTCGCAGTCGATGGCGATCCCTTCGGCGAATGGCAGCGCACCTCGCGCACGCATTCGCTGTCGCAGGTCAGGATCGAGCTGCCGCTGATCCCGCGCACCTTCTATTGCGTCGGCCTGAACTATCTGAAGCATCTGAAGGAGGCCGCTGACAAGCGCGGCGAAGTGCCGGCCGTGCCTGATCGCCCCGAGATCGGCTATCGCGCGCAGAACGCGCTGATCGCACATGACGAGGACGTCGTGATCCCGTCCTTCGCGACGGAGAAAATCCATTACGAGGGCGAACTCGTCGTTGTTATCGGCAAGAAGGTGAAACATCTCACCAAAGACAACGCGATGGATTGCGTGTTCGGCTACACCATCGGCAACGACGTCAGCGAGCGCAGCTGGCAGAAGGCCGACCGCAGCCTGTGGCGCTCGAAGAACGCCGACACATTCAAGCCGATGGGGCCGTGGATCGAGACAGAAGCCGATCTCCAACAGATGGAAACGATCGTCCGGGTCAACGGCAAGGAAACCAACCGCTTCGCTACCGGCGACATGATCTTCGGCGTGGTGCCCTTCCTGGTCGAGCTGACAAAGTATTTTACCTTATGGCCCGGCGACGTGATCTGGATGGGCACCGATGGCGCCTCGCCTGACATCAAGCACGGCGATGTCGTGGAGATCGAGATCACGGGCGTAGGGACATTGCGGAACAGGTTTGTGCGGGAGGGGCGGTGATCCTGCCGTAGGATGGGTAGAGCGCAGCGAAACCCATCATTTCGGTTCGTCGCGGAGAGAGCGCGATGGGTTTCGCTATCGCTCTACCCATCCTACAATCTTCCTCAAAACGGCAGCGCCACACTCGACTTGATCTCCTTCAGCACCACGTTGCTGCGGACATAGCGGATGCCGGGAATGCGGAACATGAACTCGTCGAGGAAGCGGTTGTAGGCCGCCATATCCTGCACGACGACACGCAAATGATAATCGGCGTCGCCCGTGGTCGCAAAGCACTCCAGCACCTCGCGGCGTTTGGTTACCCGCGAGACGAACTCGTCGACGAACTTCGCGTCGTGCCGCTCCAGCGAGACGTGGAGGATGGCCGACATCGCAAAGCCCGCCTGCTCGCGCGCGACCAGCGCCGCGTAGCCCTGGATGATGCCGGCTTCCTCCAGCGCGCGCACCCTGCGCCAGCAGGCCGAAGTGGACATGCCGACCTCGTCGGCGAGCTGCTGGTTGGTGGCCCGGCCATCCTTCTGGAGATGAGCGAGAATCCGCGCGTCCTGGTCTTCGATCATCGATCGGCCCAATCTGGTGTATTCTACCGCACGATAGCAGAATTCGGGATAATTTACCAGAATCAGGTTGTAAATAGGAAAGATAGGTAAGACCTACCAACCATCAGGGCCTACCCTCCGCTCATCCGGCAAGGATGCCGCGGGAGGTCCGCATGGACGCCTTTCCGTCACTCGACCCCTACGAACTCTCCGATCGCTACGATCGCGAACACGGCCGCGTCTTCCTTACGGGCACACAGGCCATCGTCCGCATCGCGCTCGATCAAGTCAGGCGCGACCGGGCCGCGGGGCTCAACACCGCCGGCTTCATCTCAGGCTATCGCGGCTCGCCGCTCGGCGGCATCGACCTCGAGCTCTGGCGCATCCAGGAGCGGCTGAAGCGGGACCGTGTCGAATTCCTGCCAGCCGTGAACGAGGACCTCGCCGCGACCGCGGTGCTCGGCTCGCAGCAGGTCGAGACGCAGGGAGATCGCGAGGTCGATGGCGTGTTCGGGCTCTGGTACGGCAAGGGACCCGGCGTCGACCGCTCCGGCGATGCGCTGAAGCACGGCAACGCCTACGGCTCCTCGCCGCATGGCGGCGTGCTGGTGGTCGCCGGCGACGACCATGGCTGCGTCTCCTCCTCGATGCCGCACCAGTCCGACGTCGCCTTCATGAGCTGGTTCATGCCGACGCTGCATCCCGCGAGCGTCGGCGAATATCTCGAGTTCGGCGAATATGGCTATGCGCTGAGCCGCTTCTCCGGCATGTGGGTCGGCTTCAAGGCGATCTCGGAGATCGTGGAGTCGGGCGCCTCCGTCGCGCTACAGCCGCCGCGCCACTTCCGCACGCCCGACTTCACGCCGCCGCCTGATGGACTGCACTACCGCTGGCCTGATTTGCCGGGCCCGCAGATCGAGGAGCGGCTGGAGGCGAAGAAGCACGCGGTCTACGCCTTCGCAAAGGCCAATCCGATCGACCTTCACATCTATGACATTCCGGATGCCACCTACGGCATCGTCACCACAGGCAAGGCCCATCTCGATCTGATGGAGGCGCTGCGGCTGATGGGTCTTGACGAAGCCGCCTGCCGCAGCATCGGCATCGACGTCTACAAGGTCGGCATGGTCTGGCCACTGGCGTTGCATGACGCCATGGATTTCGTGAAAGGCAAGCGCGAGATCCTCGTGGTCGAGGAGAAGCGCGGCATCATCGAGAGTCAGTTCAAGGAATATTTTTACGACTATCCTGGCAGCAAGCCGGAGCGCATGGTCGGCAAGCACGATGAAACCGGGGCAAGGCTGATCTCCTGGATCGGCGAATTGTCGCCTCGCGCGCTCGCCGGCGTGCTAGCGCGCCGGCTTGATCCGATGTTTCCAGGCCTCAATCTCGCCGCACGCGCGGCCGCTCTGATGCCGGAGGCAGCGCGCACGATCAACGTCAGCGGCGCGACACGAACGCCGTATTTTTGCTCGGGATGTCCGCACAACACATCAACAAAGGTACCTGAAGGCTCCAAGGCGCTGGCCGGCATCGGTTGTCACTTCATGGCAAGCTGGATGGACCGCGAGACCTCGTCACTGATCCAGATGGGCGGTGAAGGCGTCAACTGGACGGCTTCGTCACGCTTCACCGGCCACAAGCACATCTTTCAGAACCTCGGCGAAGGCACCTACTACCACTCCGGCTCGATGGCGATCCGGCAGGCGATCGCCGCCAAGGCCAATATCACCTACAAGATCCTGTTCAACGATGCCGTCGCGATGACAGGCGGGCAGCCGGTCGATGGTCCCATCAGCGTGCTTGCCATCGCCCACAGCGTCCGCGCCGAAGGTGTGACGCGCATCGCGCTGGTGTCGGATGATCCGGCACAGTTCTCGCCTGCCGACCTGCCGGCCGGCGTCACCCTTCATCCGCGCGAAGAGATGGATGCCGTGCAGCGCGAGCTGCGCAATATCCCCGGCGTCTCGGTCCTGATCTATCAGCAGACCTGCGCCACGGAGAAGCGACGCCGGCGCAAGCGCGGGCAGATGGCCGACCCCAAGCGCTTCGCCTATATCAACGATCTCGTCTGCGAAGGCTGCGGCGACTGCTCCGTGGAATCCAACTGCCTCAGCGTCGAGCCAAAGGAGACGCCGTTCGGCCGCAAGCGCCAGATCAATCTGTCGGCCTGCAACAAGGATTTTTCCTGCCTCAACGGCTTCTGCCCGAGTTTTGTGACCGTCGAAGGCGCGACGCGGCGGAAGAAGAGCGCGAGTCAGATCGACGCCGTTGGGCGGGCCGCCACACTTCCGTTGCCCGCGACGGCAACGCTCGACCGCCCCTACGACCTGCTGGTGACCGGCGTCGGTGGCACCGGCGTCATCACAGTGGGCGCGCTGATCGGCATGGCCGCGCACCTCGAACGCCGCGGCGTCTCGGTGCTGGACTTCACCGGTTTTGCGCAGAAGTTCGGGCCCGTGCTGAGCTACATCCGCCTCGCCTCGAGTCCCGAGGCGCTGCATCAGGTCCGTATCGACCAGGGCGCAGCCGATGCGCTGATCGGCTGCGACCTTGTGGTGAGCTCCTCGCCAAAAGCCTCAGGCACCTACCGCCGCGGCACGCGTGCAGCGGTCAACACCGCGGAGATGCCGACCGGTGACGTCGTCCGCTTCCGGGACGCCGATCTCGCATCACCCGCGCGCCTGCGTGCCATTGGCCAGGTCATCGGCGAGAGCAATCTCGGCACCATCAACGCCAACGCACTGGCTGAACGGCTGCTCGGCGATGCCGTCTATGCCAACATCATCATGCTCGGTTTTGCCTGGCAGCACGGACTGGTTCCCCTCTCGCTGCAAGCGCTGCTGCGCGCAATCGAGCTCAACGGCGTCGCCGTCGAACGCAACAAGCAGGCCTTTGCTTGGGGCCGGGTCGCCGCGGCCGATCCGGACTTTTTGCCGAGGGTGGACGATGCGCCCAAGGCCGAGACGCTCGACCAGATGACCGACCGTCGGGCCGATTTCCTCACCGCCTATCAGGACAACGCCTATGCGGCGCGCTACCGGGCGACCGTCGCGAGGGTCCGCCGAGCCGAAGCTGTCCTGAACAGCGAGGCCCTGACCGAGGCCGTCGCCCGCGCCCTGTTCAAGCTGATGGCCTACAAGGACGAGTATGAGGTGGCGCGCCTGCACATGCAGGGCGGATTCCTCGATGAGCTGAAACGCGAATTCGAGGATGGCTTCAGAGTCCGGTATCACCTCGCCCCACCCTTCCTGCCGTCGCAGCGCGACGCACGGGGGCGGCCGCGCAAGCGCGCCTTCGGCCAATGGATCCAGATGCCGCTCGCCATGCTCGCGCGCTTGAAGGGACTACGCGGCACGCCGTTCGATCCGTTCGGCTACACCCGGGAAAGACGCTCCGAGCGCGAGCTGATCGCCTGGTATGAAGGTCTGATCGAACGGATGCTCGGCGGGCTCGACGCGGCGCATCTGCCAGGTCTCGTCGCAATCGCAACGGCGCCGATGGACATCCGCGGCTATGGCCCGGTCAAGGACGCCGCGATCGAGAAGGCGAAGATCGAGGTCGAGCGGCGGTTCAATGAACTCCACCCGTCGTCGCCGGCAAAGCTGCGCGCCACCGGTTGACGCGGAGCCGGCGAGGCTTCAGCCTCTATGTTCGGGAGGGCGCCCTGACGGCTGCCCGCCAATCGGGTGACGCATCATGGATTTCGACCAGTTGACCCTGACCCAGGCCGCGGCCGCCCTCCGCGCCGGTACAGTCAAGAGTACCGCGCTCACAACGGAGGCTCTCGCCCGCGCCAAGGCCAATGCCGATCTCAATGCCTTCGTCACGCTGGACGAGGCCGGCGTCCTGAAGGCCGCCGCGGCATTCGACACGACGGGCGACAAGAACAAGCCGCTCGGCGGTGTGCCCCTTGTGATCAAGGACAACATCGAGGTCGCGGGACTGCCCTGTAGCGCCGGCACACCCGCACTTAGGGATTACGTTCCAAAGGCCGATGCGCCGGTCGTGGCAAAGCTGCGCGCTGCCGGCGCGATCATCATCGGCAAGACCAGCATGCACGAGCTGGCCTTCGGCATCTCCGGCTACAACACCGCTTTCAAGACCGGCGCCGAGTTCGGCGTGCGCAACGCCTATGACCGCACCCTGATCGCCGGCGGCTCCTCGTCCGGGACCGGCGCTGCGATCGGCGCGCGGATCGTCGCTGGCGGGCTCGGCACCGACACCGGTGGATCGGTGCGCGTGCCCGCCGCGCTGAACGGATGTGCCTCGCTGCGCCCGACCATCGGCCGCTATCCGCAAGAAGGCATCGCCCCGATCTCGCACGCGCGCGACACCGCGGGCCCGATGGCCGCGACCATGGCCGACGTCGAGCTGCTCGATCGCGTGATCTCGGGTCGCGAGGCGGTCCTACCTGCCGACCTGAAGCAGGTGCGGATCGGCATCGTGAAGACGATGTTGACCAATCTCGATGCCGACACCGAAACCGCCTTCCAGGCCGCCATCATGCGGATGAAGGCGCAGGGCGTCACGGTCGTTGAGGTCGAGATGCCGCAGCTCGCCGAACTCAACGGCCAGGTCGGCTTCCCCGTCGCGCTGTATGAAGCCTATGACGACATGGTCGGATATCTCGCCCACACCGGCACAGGCCTCACCATCGAAGCGCTGGCGAGGGCGATTGCGAGCCCCGACGTGAAGGGCACCTATGATGGCCTCGTCATCCCGCGCAAACTGCCCGGTCCGGACAATACGCTGCTCGATGCCGGGCCGATCTACGACGCGGCGATCAAGACCGCACGACCGGCGCTACAGGCGCTCTATGCCAGGTCCTTCGCCGATCATCGGCTCGACGCCATCGCTTTCCCGACCACGCCCCGCGTCGCAATCGCCTCCAATCCCGACTCCAGCAGCCTCGAGAACTTCGGGCTGTTCATCCAGAACACCGATCCCGGCAGCAATGCCGGTATTCCCGGAATCCAGATCCCGATCGCGCTCGGCGCCACCAGCGAGCTGCCGATCGGCCTTGAGCTGGACGGCCCGGCGGGCAGCGATGCGCAGCTCGTTGCGATTGGCATGGCGCTGGACATGGTATTCGGACGGCTGCCGGCGCCGCGCCGATCATGAATACGGATTGATCAGCTTTTGCTGCTCGGCGCTGTGGTGCGCGAGCAGGTCGATGAAGGTCCTGACCTTCGCCGACAGATGGTGACGATGCGGATAGACCGCGTTCATGGACAGCTCGATCGTCCGATATTCCGGCAAGAGGCGCACGAGGCGACCGGCTTCGAGGTCGTCCTGAATGAGAAATCCCGCCATTAGACAGATTGCGGCTCCCTCCAGTGCGACCTTGCGCAGCGCTTCCCCGCTATTGGTGACGAAGCTGCCCGAGATGCGTACGGAGGCCGGTGCGCCTTTGCGATCGAGGAAGCGCCATTCATCGCCGAACGGATAGTTCAGGTGCCGGCCACAATTATGCGCGGCGAGCTCGTCGAGCTTCTGCACCCGGCCGTGCTTCTCGAGATAATCGTGCGAACAGCACAGCACGTGACGCCAGGTGGCGAGGCTACGGACGATCAGGCTTGAATCCGGCGGCGAGGTCATGCGCAAGGCGACATCGTAGCCTTCCTCGATGAGATCGACGTCACCTTCGCCCATGCGCAGATCGACCTTGAGCTCCGAATAGGTCGACAGAAGCTTTGCCACCACAGGCGCGACGAACTGCACCATGTGCGTGGCGACGTGGATGCGCAGCGTGCCGCGGGGTACCGACTGCAATTCACTTGCGATATCGTCGGCCTGTTCGATGTCGGCGAGGATCTGGACGCAACGGTCGTAATAGGCCTTGCCGATCTCGGTGAGGTTGACCTTGCGCGTGGTCCGCTGAAGCAGCCTCACCCCGAGCCGGTCTTCCAGCGCCTGAACGTGATTGCTCACCATGGTGGTCGACATGTTGAGCTTGCGGGCGGCTGCAGAGAAGCCGCCGGTCTCTACCACCCGGCTGAAGACTTCGAGGCTGGTCAATCGATCCATGGCGCGGATTATCCGCCTTTGATGGATAATCGCAAGGAATTCGCCCCGATTATCTATCGAAACATGGAGTTCATCCGGCTTGGAGGCTCCGGTGCAGCAGGACGCATGCGTTAGCAGCAATCGCTCGACGGGCGCGGCAATCCCGCTGGGGCAGTCGCGGGTCTGGTTTCGCTAGACATCACAACCAAGGCGACCTCTGCGGATTATCCAACCCTGATGGATAATCCTTCCAGCATTTCGTCGATTATCACCCATCCCAGAAAGACCAATAGTCTCAGGACGCCGATAGGAGACTTCCATGTCCGAGATGCCCCGCGCCGAGATTTTTCAGCAGGCAACTGAAATCACCCCAGATAGCCCCAAGCCGCCGCCGACTGTCCCGGCCTGGAACAGGGTGCGGCGCGCGGCGCTGGTGCTCGCGTTCCTCGCCGGTACGGCAGCGATTGTCTATTACGGACACGACTACTGGACCAACGGTCGCTACCTTGAGACAACCGACGACGCCTATGTGAAGGCCGACTCCACGATCATCGCACCAAAAATCTCCGGCTACATCGCCAAGGTGCTGGTCAGTGACAACGAAAAGGTGAAGGCCGGCCAAGCGCTGGCCAAGATCGACGATCGCGACTTCAAGGCCGCGCTCGACCAGGCCAAAGCCGACGTCGCCGCCGGCGAAGCCTCGGTGCGCAACATCGATGCCCAGCTCGAACTGCAACAGCCGATCATCGAGCAGAGCACGGCTGATGTCACCGCAGCGGACGCCAACCTGAAATTCGCGCAGGAAGAGCGCGCCCGTTACGACGACCTCATGAAGACCGGCTCCGGCACGATCCAGCGCGCGCAGCAGACCGACGCGGCGCTGCGTGCCAGCAGCGCGCAATTGCAGCACGCGAAATTTGGTCTGCTGGCCGCGCAGCGCAAGATCGACGTGCTCACGACCCAGCGCGCCCAGGCGGTGGCCCAGCTCGAACGGGCCCGCGCGGTCGCGCAGCAGGCGGCGTTGAACCTGTCCTATACCGAGATCACCGCGCCGGTCGAGGGCACCGTCGGCGCCCGCTCGCTGCGCGTCGGCCAGTACGTGCAAGCCGGCACGCAATTGATGGCGGTGGTGCCGCTCGATGCGGTCTACGTGGTCGCCAACTTCAAGGAGACCCAGCTCACGCATATGCGGCCGGGTCAGCCGGTCGAGTTGCACGTCGACAGTTTTCGCAATCGAACCCTGCACGGCCATGTCGACAGCCTGTCGCCGGCGAGCGGGCTCGAATTCGCGCTGCTGCCGCCCGACAATGCCACCGGCAATTTCACCAAGATCGTGCAGCGGGTCCCGGTGAAGATCGTGCTCGACGACCACAGCCTCACCGGCCTGCTGCGCCCCGGCATGTCGGCGGTGCCGACGGTCGATACCAAGCAGGCGGTGCTGGCCGAGCGCGAGGCGGCGAAGCGCCTCGCCGACAACACGTCCCGCCCCAACGGCGGCTGAAGCCGGAAGGTATCGGCGGGATGATCAAATCCTGCCAACGATCCTTCCACAGCTTCATCGATCATCGAAACCATTCGCCTGACGCATCCTGTCTCCGTACCCGAGACGAGGCTTCCATGAGCACGCTGCAACCGACCGTCGACGCCGCCACCAATCTCGCCGCCCCCGCAGCTCCGACCACGCCGGCGGTATCCGCAAAAACCTGGGTCGCGGTGATCGGCGCGACGCTCGGCGCCTTCATGGCGGTGCTGAACATCCAGATCGTCAACGCCTCGCTCGCCGACATCCAAGGCGCGATCGGCGCCGGCATCGACGACGGCGGCTGGATCTCGACCTCCTATCTGATCGCCGAAATCGTGGTGATCCCGCTCTCCGGCTGGCTGGCGCAGGTGTTCTCGATCCGGATTTACCTTCTGACCAACGCGGTCCTGTTCCTGGTTCTCTCGGCGGCTTGCGCACTGGCGCAGGATCTGCCGCAGATGATCGTGCTGCGCGCCGTGCAGGGATTTACCGGCGGCGTGCTGATTCCGATGGCGTTCACGCTGATCATCACGCTGCTGCCGCGCGCAAAACAGCCGGTCGGCCTTGCCCTGTTCGCGCTGTCGGCGACGTTCGCGCCCGCGATCGGCCCGACCATCGGCGGCTATCTCACCGAGAATTTCGGCTGGGAGTACATCTTCTACGTCAACCTCATCCCCGGCGCGGTGATGGTCGGCATGCTCTGGTACGCGCTCGAGCCCAAGCCGATGAAGCTGGCGCTGCTGCGCGATGGCGACTGGGCCGGCATCATCACCATGGCGATCGGGCTATCGGCGCTGCAGACCGTGCTGGAGGAAGGCAACAAGGACGACTGGTTCGGCTCGCCCTTCATCGTCAGGCTGTCAGTGATCGCGGCCGTCGCGCTGTCCGCCTTCCTGATCATCGAGCTCACGGTGAAGAAGCCGCTACTCAACCTACGCCTGCTCGTCCGCCGCAATTTCGGCTTCGGCATGCTCGCCAATTTCCTGCTCGGCATTGCGCTGTACGGCTCGGTCTTCATCCTGCCGCAATATCTGTCGCGCATCCAGGGCTACAATTCCGAACAGATCGGCATGGTGCTGGCATGGACCGGATTGCCGCAACTCCTGCTGATTCCGCTGGTGCCGCGCCTGATGCAAAAGTTCGATGCGCGGATCATCATCGGCATCGGGTTCGTGCTGTTCGCGGCTTCCAACTTCATGAACATCTATATGACCAACGATTACGCCGCCGACCAGCTGCTGTGGCCCAACGTCGTCCGCGCCATCGGCCAGGCGCTGGTGATGGCGCCGCTGTCGGCGGTCGCCACCGCCGGCATCGAGGCGGAGAACGCGGGCTCGGCCTCGGGCCTGTTCAACATGATGCGCAATCTCGGCGGCGCTGTCGGCATCGCACTGCTCCAGACCGTGCTGACCAAGCGCGAGCAGTATCACTCCAACGTGCTGATGCAGTCGGTCTCGGTGTTCGAGCAGGCCACCCGCACACGGCTGGAACAGCTTACGCAATATTTTGTCAATCACGGCATCCTCGACCGTGCGGATGCGGCGCATCGCGCCTATGTCGCGATTGGCCATACCGTGCAGAAGCAGGCCTATATCTTCGCCTTCAGCGACACGTTTTATCTGCTCGGCATGGCACTGATCGTCGCGCTCGCCGCGGTCCTCTTCCTGAAGAAGCCCGGCCAGACCTCAGCCGGTGGTGCCCACTGACCGAACCCAGCAAGCAAGGAGAACGACCATGAAACCCCGGATGAATTTCTACCAGGCCGCGCCCGACACGATGAAAGCGCTGATGGCGCTGGAGACGCAGATCCAGTCCACGGGGCTCGAGAAATCGCTGATCGAGCTCGTCAAGATCCGGGCGTCACAGATCAACGGCTGCGCCTTTTGCATCAACATGCACACCGAAGACGCGCGCAAGCGCGGCGAGACCGAGCAGCGCATCTATCTGCTCGATGCCTGGCGCGAATCCCCGCTTTACACCGATCGCGAACGCGCCGCGCTGGCCTGGACGAAATCGGTCACGCTGATTGCGCAGACGCACGCGCCTGACGACGTCTACGAGCAGGTCCGTGCGCAGTTCTCCGAGGAAGAGACGGTGAACCTGACCATGCTGATCGGCGCCATCAACGCCTGGAACAGGATCGCGATCGCGTTCCGTGCGGTTCATCCGGTGAAGGTGAAGGCGTCCGTGGCGTAGGTCGCAACACGCGCCTCAGCGCAGGTCTCGTAGGGTGGGCAAAGCGAAGCGTGCCCACGTTCTTCCAACATCCGAGAGAAGACGTGGGCACGGCGCAAGGGCGCCTTTGCCCACCCTACGGAAGCGGCGTATGCGGCCTAAACCGCCGTCGCCTTGGCGAACTCCACGTAGATTTCGCGCAGGCGCGTGGCCATCGGGCCGGGCTTGCCGTCGCCGACCTTCTTGCCGTCGATCGCAACCACGGGCTGGACAAACAGTGACGCCGAGGTGGCAAAAGCTTCCTTCGCGGCCAGCGCCTCGGCCACCGTGAACGAGCGCTCCTCGACACGGAGCTGACGCTCCTCGGCGAGCGCCACCACGGCCTTGCGGGTGCAGCCCGGCAGGATCGCGTTGGAGTTCTTGCGGGTGACGATGACGTCGTCCTTGGTGAGGATGAACGCCGAGGAGGAGCCGCCCTCGGTGACGTAGCCGTCTTCCAGCATCCAGGCTTCGCCGGCGCCGGCTTCGGCCGCGGCCTGCTTTGCCAAGACCTGCGCCAGCAGGGCGACGCTCTTGATGTCGCGCCGCTCCCAGCGGATATCAGGCACGGTGATGACGTTGATGCCGGTCTTCGCGGAAGCGGCGTTGATGATGTCCTTTTCGGAAGTGAACATCACCAGGCTCGACTTGACGTCGCCCTTGGGGAAGGCGAAGTCGCGGCCCTTGTCGGCGCCGCGCGTCACCTGGAGATAGACGAGGCCGTTGGCGATCTTGTTGCGCGCTATCAGCTCCTTCTGCAGCTCGGTAATGCGCTCGACCGTCTCCGGCAGCTTCAAGCTGATCTCGCCGACCGAGCGCTCCAGCCGCGCCAGATGCGAGGCGTTGTCGACCAGCTTGCCGTCGAGCACGGCCGAGACCTCATAGATGCCGTCGGCAAACAGGAAGCCGCGATCGAGGACCGAGATCTTGGCGTCCGAGAGCGGGACGAATGAGCCGTTGACGTAGGCGATCGGATCCAAGGCAGGTCTCCTGGGGGGAAGGGGGATTTGGCTCTCGGTATAGGAGATTTGGCGAGCCCGATAAACCCTCGATCCGTCATTCCGGGGCATTCGCAAAGCGAATGAGCCCGGAATCCATCTTACCTCGCGTACTGCCGCCCGATGGATTCCGGGCCCGCGCCAGAGGCGCGTCCCGGAATGACAGGGGAGCTAATGCGACAGAATCTTCGACAAGAACTTCTGCGCGCGGTCGCTGCGCGGCTGGCCGAAGAAATCGTCCTTCGCCGCGTCCTCGACGATCTCGCCGCGGTCCATGAAGATCACGCGGTTGGCGACCTTGCGGGCAAACCCCATCTCGTGGGTGACGACCATCATGGTCATGCCCTCATGGGCGAGATCGACCATGACGTCGAGCACTTCGCTGACCATTTCGGGATCGAGTGCCGAGGTCGGCTCGTCGAACAGCATCACGATCGGGTCCATGGCGAGCGCGCGCGCGATCGCCACGCGCTGCTGCTGGCCGCCGGAAAGCTGCGCGGGAAATTTCTGCGCCTGTTCCTTCAGGCCGACGCGATCCAGCAGCATCATGCCCTTCGTCACCGCCTTGTCAGACGACCTGCCCAGCACCTTCTGCTGCGCGAGGCAGAGATTGTCGATGATCTTGAGGTGCGGGAACAGCTCGAAGTGCTGGAACACCATGCCGACGCGCGAGCGCAGCTTGGGCAGATTGGTCTTGGGATCGTTGACCTTGGTGCCGTCGACGCTGATGTCGCCGCTCTGGAACGGCTCCAGCGCATTGACGCATTTGATCAGCGTCGACTTGCCCGAGCCCGAGGGACCGCAGACCACGACCACCTCGCCCTTGGTGACGCTGGTGGTGCAATCGGTCAGCACCTGGAAGCTCGGAGTGTACCATTTGTTGACGTGGCTGATTTCGATCATGACCGACACGCTCTATCGAATGATGGCGATGCGCGCCTGAAGGCGACGGACGCCGAAGGACGCGATACAGGAAATGGTGAAGTAGACGACCGCTGCGAACAGATACATTTCTACGAGGCGCCCGTCGCGTTGCGCGACCTTGCTCGCCGCTCCCAGGAAGTCCGTGATCGAGAGGACGTAGACCAGCGAGGTGTCCTGGAACAGCACGATGGTCTGCGTGATCAGGACCGGCAGCATGTTGCGGAAGGCTTGCGGCAACACGACGTAGCGCATGGTCTGGGCGTAGGTCAGCCCCAGCGCGCTGGCCGCGGCCGGCTGGCCGCGCGAGATCGACTGGATGCCGGCGCGCATGATCTCGGAGAAGTACGCCGCCTCGAACATGATGAAGGTGATGAGCGAGGACGCGAACGCGCCGACGCTGATCGGGCGCGAGGCGCCGGTCACCCACTGCCCGATATAGGGCACCAGGAAGTAGAACCAGAAGATCACCAGCACCAGCGGCAGCGAGCGCATGAAGTCGACATAGACCCCGGCGATCCGGCCGAGCAGCTTGAGGCCGGACAACCGCATCAGCGCGAGCGCCGTGCCGAAGACGAGGCCACCGAGAGCTGCGAGCCCCGTCAGCGTCAGAGTGAACGTCATGCCCTCGTAGAACAAATAGGGCAGCGCGCGGCGGATGACGTCGAAATCGAGATTGCCGAACATCGCTTATTTCCCCGTGATGTAGCCGGGGATCGCGACCCAGCGCTCGAGGAAACGCATCGCGGTCACGACGACGGCGTTGACGAGAAGATAGAGGATGGTCGCGGCGGTGAAGGCCTCGAACACCTGGAACGAGAATTCCTGCATCGAGCGCGCCTGTCCGGTCAGCTCCAGCAGGCCGATGGTGATCGCGACCGCCGTGTTCTTGATGGTGTTGAGGAACTCCGACGTCAGCGGCGGCAGGATGATACGGAACGCCATCGGCAGCAGCACATAGCGATAACCCTGCGCGGTGGTCAGGCCGAGCGCGGTCGCCGCCATCTTCTGCCCGCGCGGCAGTGAGCCGATGCCGGCCTGCAGCTGCACGGCGACGCGCGCCGACATGAAGAAGCCGACGCCGATCGCCGCCGTCCAGAACGGCGCGTTCGGCAGCTGCTTCAGCCAGGTGCCGGCGCCTTTCGGCAGCAGTTCCGGCAGCACGAAGAACCACAGGAACAGTTGCACCAGCAGCGGCATGTTGCGGAAGAATTCGACATAAGCGAAGCCGAACCAGTTCGCACCCTTCGACGGCAGCGTGCGCATGACGCCGACGAGCGAGCCGGTGATCAGCGCGATGACCCAGGCCAACGCCGCGGTCTTCAGGGTCAGCACCAGGCCCGACAGCAGCATGTCGAGATAGGTGCCGGTCCCCATCGGGTTCGGCTGGAAAAAGATTCCCCAGTTCCAGTTGTAGTTCACGTGTCCCCCGCGCGAACGCGCCAGTCAGAGATATCCTGGCCGCCTATGCAAATGTCCGGCCACCCCTGTGTCAAGAGTGGCCGGACATGATCCCGATCGAAAGATCGAGGTTATCTTACTTATAGTCGTCCGGGTTCGGCGAGTCCGAAGGTTTCGCGAACTCGTTCTTCAGCTCGGCCGAGATCGGCGTATTGAGGTTGAGGCCCTTCGGCGGGATCTTGGCCGTGAACCACTTGTCGTAGATCTTCTGGGCCTCGCCGGACGTATAGAGCGCAGCGGTCGCCGCATCGACCACCTTCTTGAAGGCAGCGTCGTCCTTGCGCAGCATGATGCCGTAGGGCTCGGGCTTGGAGAATGCGTCCTTGGAGACGGCGTAGTCATCCGGCGACTTCGAGCCGGCGACAAGGCTCGCGAGCAGGATGTCGTCCATGACGAAGGCGACCGCGCGGTCAGTTTCGACCATCAGGAAGGCTTCGGCGTGGTCCTTGGCGGGGATGATGTTTGCGCCGAGGCTTTTCGCGACGTTAGCCTCGGTGAGCTGCTTGATGTTGGTGGTTCCCGCGGTCGAGACCACGGTCTTGCCCTTGAGGTCCTCGATCGACTTCAGGCCGCTCGACTTCTTGAAGACGTAGCGGCTGGCGGTCAGGAAGTGGGTGTTGGTGAAGGCAACCTGCTTCTGGCGCTCGGCATTGTTGGTGGTCGAGCCGCATTCGAGGTCGATGGTGCCGTTCGCCATCAGCGGGATGCGGGTCGCCGACGTTACCGGGTTGAGCTTGACCTCGAGCTTGTCGAGCTTGAGCTCCTTCTTCACGGCGTCGACGATCTTGTAGCAGATATCCATCGCGAACCCGACGGGCTTCTGATTGTCGTCGAGATAGGAGAAGGGGATCGAGGAGTCGCGGAAGCCCAGCGTGATGGCGCCGGTGTCCTTGATGTTCTTCAGCGTGCCTGTCAGCTCCTGGGCCCCGGCCTGGCTGACGGCGAAGGTCGCGGCGAGCGCGAGCCCAATGCTACGGAAATGTTTCACTTTTTTGGTCCCCTTTCAGGATGATGCGGCCCGGATGCAAGCACAGATTGGGCCGGATTAGAATGTGACTTTCGGCTGGCTTGCGGCAGAGGTTAATGGGCTCAGGTCAGCGGCTTGGGCAATTCCCCGAGATCCCAGAACAGGCCGGCCATCACCGTCAAGGCTTCTTCCGTCAATGGCAGCAGGATGTGCTCATTGGGCGCATGCTGGGAGCAGCCGGGATAGGAGTGAGGGACCCAGATCGTCGGCAGACCCAGGATCTCGGAGAATACGTCGTTGGGCAGCGAGCCGCCGAAGTTCGGCAGCACCGCCGGCGGCTTCCCCGTGGTCTCTTTCACCGAATCCGCGGCCCATTTGATCCAAGGGCTGTCGAAATCGGTCCGCGATGCAGCAAAGCTCTGCGCCGCCCGCACCTCGACCATCGGAAAGCCCTTCTGGACAAGGTGCGCGCGAACCGCCTCGATCAGGCCGCCGACCTCGGTGCCGACCACGAAACGCAGTTGCAGCACGGCATTGGCATGGCCTGGAATGGCGTTGGCCGGCTTCTCGATATTGCCCGATGACATCGCCAGCACTTCCAGCGTGTTCCAGGCGTAAAGCCGCTCGGCGGCCGACAGCCCCTCCTCGCCCCAGTTCTCGGCAAGCGCCGGCTCGTCCTCGGTCGGCACCACCTGTACGTCGGCAAGATAGCTGCGGATCTGGTTGGTGAGGCGCGGCGGTTTCAGGGCGTCGAGCTGCAGCCGGCCATGGCCGTCGACCAGCGTCGAGATGGCATTCACCAGAATGGTCGCGGGGTTGGCGAGCACGCCGCCCCAATTGCCGGAATGGTGGCCGCCGTCGCGCAGGTTCACATCGAGATGAATGCGGATGCCGCCGCGGCATCCCAGGAACAGCGTCGGGCGGTCGGCGGACAAACGGGGCCCGTCGGAGGCCATGAACAGGTCGGCCTTGAGCGCGTCGCGGTTGAGGTCGCAGACCTTGCCGAGATCGGGCGAGCCGATCTCCTCGCCCATCTCGACGATGAACTTGGCGTTGAAGCCGAGCTTGCCGCCACGGGCGTCGCGCACCGCACGGAGTGCCGCCATGTTGATGCTGTGCTGGCCCTTGTTGTCGGCGGTGCCGCGGCCATAGAGCCGCGTGCCCGCAACCGTCGTGCGCCAGGGATCGCGGCCCTCGCGCCACTCGCCCTCCATGCCGTCGACGACGTCGCCATGGCCGTAGATCAGCACGGTCGGCGCTGAGGCGCTTTCGTGATGCTCGGCGAACAGGAACGGCGACTTGCCAGTGGGGGACTCGACGATGCGGCTGGCAAAATCCAGCGCGGCAAACGCCGGCTGCATCTCCTGTTCCAGATAGGCGCGCAGCTCGGCGCCGCGCGAGGGATTCTGGCTTTCGGTCTTGAAGGCAACGCGGCGGTCGAGTTCAGCGAGGAACGCACCGGATTTGAAATCCTCACGGGCGCGGGCGATGGCGTCGGCTCTGGTCATGACTTGCTTTTCGGACTTCGAGGTGAAGGACCCTACCCGAGACAGGGTGGCCTTCGAAAGTGGCGGGGACTTGGATAGCTCTTGTACTTCTCTTGTAGTTCTCTTGTACTTCTCCTGGGATTTCGTTCTTGCTCTCTTGAGATTGGCTTGCCAAAGGCGGCAGCGCGACTGATTTTGGCCTTGCCAAGCGCAGGTTATATGCAAGAACTTCGCCAAGTTCGGGCGCACATCTACCATTCGAAGAGCGCTCAGTATAGAGCGCCGGGGAACGATCATGGCCAAGCAGATCAGGCTCAATGCCTTTGCGATGAATTGCGTCGCGCACCAGTCGCCGGGCCTGTGGACCCATCCGCGCGACCGCACCGCCGAGTATAACCGCCTGCCCTACTGGATCGATCTTGCCAGGACGCTGGAGCGCGGCCGTTTCGACGGATTGTTCCTCGCCGACGTGCTCGGCGTCTACGACGTCTACGGCAACAGCCCTGACGCGGCCTTGCGCAACGCAGCACAGACGCCGTCGAACGAGCCGCTGCTGCTGCTCTCGGCGATGGCCGCGGTGACGAAAGACCTCGGCTTCGGCGTCACCAGCAATCTGTCGTTTGAGCCGCCCTACCCGTTCGCGCGGCGGATTTCGACGCTGGATCATCTCACCGAGGGGCGGATCGGCTGGAACGTCGTCACCGGTTATCTCGACAGTGCCGCGCGTGGCGCCGGCAAGGACAAGCAGACCGGGCATGACGACCGCTACGACATCGCGGACGAATATATGGAGGTGGTCTACAAGCTCTGGGAGGGAAGCTGGGAGGACGACGCCGTGCTGCGCGACCGCAAGCGCGGCATCTTCACCGATCCCGCCAAAGTCCATCGCGTCAACCATGAGGGCGCGAACTACCGCATCAACAACACCATTCATCTCAGCGAGCCCTCGCCCCAGCGCACGCCCGTGCTCTACCAGGCCGGCACCTCGCCGCGCGGCCGGCAGTTCGCGGCACGTCACGCCGAATGCGTGTTCATGTCAGGACCGTCAGCCAAGATCATCGGGCCGCGCGTGTCGGCGATCCGCCAGGAGGCCGCCTCGGTCGGCCGCAATCCGGCTCAGATCCTGATGTTCAACATGATGACGATCATCCTCGGCAACACGGAAGCGGAAGCTGCGGCGAAATATGCCGACTACCGATCGCATATCAATCCGGAAGGCGCGCTGGCCCTGATGTCGGGATGGACCGGCATCGACTTCTCCGGCTACGAGCTCGACCAGCAAGTGCGTCACGTCCAGAACGATGCCGGTCGCAGCGCGCTCGACAACGTCACCCGGGGCGATCCGGACCGCGTCTGGACCGTGCGCGACGTCATCGAGCATGTCGGCATCGGCGGCGCCGGCCCTGTCGTGGTCGGCACGCCGGAGATGGTCGCGGACAAGATCGAGGACTGGTTCGAGAAGACCGACGTCGACGGCCTCAACGTGGCCTTCGCCGTCTCGCCCGGCGATTTCGAGGATATCGCCGACATGCTGGTGCCGGAGCTGACCAAGCGTGGTCGGTACAAGCCGGAATATGCGAAGGGCACGCTGCGGGAGAAGCTGTTCGGCGC